>NZ_VOZV01000018.1:0-70635 GCF_013419565.1 Acinetobacter sp. YH12072
TTTGAAAAAGCAAGTCAAGCTGCTGCATATGTAGGTTTGGTTCCAGTACATCAGTTGTCTGGCAGTTCAGTCAACAAGCAAAGTCACTTATCAAAAGCAGGTGACAGTAAAATACGCTCAGTATTGTATATGTCGGCATTAACAGCGATTAAATATAATCCACACATTGAAGCTTTATATCAACGATTATTAAACCAGGGTAAAAATAAAATGTGTGCTTTAGGTGCTGCAATGCGCAAGCTTATACATCTGTGTTATGGCGTTTTAAAACATCAGACTGCCTATCAAAGAGATTATTTAGTGGTCGAATAATCTCAAAACCTGATTGACTACCAAGACGGTATCTCATCTCCTAAAAGGAGAGGGAATATTTATCATTTTTATTAATTCTCAAGCAAAAAAAGAGAGGCCAAAACCTCTCTTTTTCTTTAAGTAAACTTTACTTTTTCTTGCGTTTCGCACGTTTCTTGGCTTGTTCAGCCGCAACCGCATCTAGTGCTTCTTTCAACTCTTCATCGGTAAAGGAGGTGATGTGATGCAGCATTTGCAGCTTCACTTCATCCAGTACCAGATCTGCATACTGCGCAACATTGGTCAGCTGCTCATCATAGACAATGGCATTGTCTTCGTTGGTACAAATATAGCCTTTTTGCGTCAGAACTTTGATAAAGCTTTGGAACAAGGCCTTGTCAAAGAATTCTGGCGAGTTGAATTCATACAGTACAGAAAGACGTTGCCCCACCAGATGACTCAGCTCTTCCACCTGACGGGTTGAAATATTGCCTGGGCCACGCTGGGTGATCAAAGCCAGTGTCATGTAATAGCGTTCCAGACTTTGGGTCACTGGAGCAGCCAGAACTTCAAGCTGGTGATGCGCTTCAGTATTCGGTGCTGGCGCTACCAGGTTTTCACCATCTGCACTGATCAGATTGGTTGCAAGTAAAGCATCGATATAAGCATCAACATGTTGCTGAATTTCGTCTTCTTTCCATTTCAGGAATAGCTCAGCTTTCAGGAATGGATAGAGTGTACTGCTAGCGTTGATCGCATCTTCACGGCGAATCATGCCATTGTGTTCTACCAGTGCCGCAATCAGGGACGGCAATACAAAGCTATGCACGATGTTATTACGGAAATAAGTCAGCAATACGGCCTGATTATCTTCAATGGCAATGATATCGCCCAGAACGTGTTTCACCCGTTTAATCAGCTTGAGCTTCATTGCATAGGCAATAATCTCTTTACCTGAAAGTGAGGTAATTTGCATACGCTCATCATAAGGTAAAGCCACCAGCAGATTACGGTAGGTATCCAGCTGCTTGATACAGATTTCTTCGTCCAGCGTATGTTTCGGTGTTGCCAATAAAATAAGTGACAGCAGTGAAACCGGATTCACCACGACTGCACGGTTGATATTTTCCAGAATGGCTTGGGCAGAACTGTTGACTGCGTCGGATACTGGCTGCGGAATCGGATCATCATTCTTTTCAATTTTGATATGTTCTGCACCATGCTGTTTCAGGATGTCATCCAGAAATACCGGTTCACCGAAGTTCAGATGGACCTTGCCAAAAATACGTTCAATTTTGCGCAAGGTTTTCAGGATGCCAAAAATAGATTCTGCTTCTTTCGGCTTGCCATTCATCTCACCGACATAAGTACCACCTTCCATCAGGCGTTCATAGCCGATATAAGTCGGAACAAAGACAATTGGCTTAGCTTTGCCACGTAAATGACCATGTACGGTCATCGCCAGCATGCCGGTTTTTGGTGGCAGCAGACGACCAGTACGTGAACGGCCACCTTCGATAAAGTATTCCAGTGGAGTATTACGTGACAACACGCTATACAGATATTCTTTAAATACGGTGGTATAGAGTGCATTACCGCGGAAGGTACGACGGATAAAGAAAGCACCACCACCCCGTAAGATCTGACCCACAAATGGCATGTTCAGGTTATCGCCTGCCGCAATATAAGGCACCATCAGACCACGACGATAAATCACATAAGACAATAATAAATAGTCGATATGACTGCGGTGACATGGCGTATAGACAATTTCATAATCTTTGGCCAGTTCACGCACGGTACTGAAATTATGTACTTCCACGCCGTCATAGAGCTGGGTCCATAAACGGGTCAGGGCTTTATCGGCGAAACGCACGGTAGAATGAGAATAGTCCGATACAATTTCATTCAGATAGCCAATCGCACGACGTTCTGCTTCCAGCATACTGATTTTGCTGCGGATGCTTTCATTACGAATAGCCGCCTGTACATCCGGAGATTTAATCAGGCCATGCATCACATTACGGCGGTCTGACAGGTCAGGGCCGAGGATCACTTCACGCTGTGCATCCAAATAGTCATTCAGACGGCTGACAATATAGGTCGCTGGCGCTGAATTTGGATAAGTTTCTTTGGCAAATTCCATGAGGGCGCGCAAAGATTGTGGCTCATGAAACTCTAGATAAGACTGGCGACCATGCAGACCGATATTGACCAGCTGTTTGACCCGGCTTGGCGTAGACCAGGTATCGGTAAATAAAAGCTTGAACCAAGAATCTTCTTTTTCAGGATCACGACCCCAAAGTACAGTCACCGGTACCAGTTCCACATCCAGTTCGGGATTTTTTTCTAGGACTTCAATCAGGCGTAACAGGCGTGGAGGAAAAGCATGTGGTGGTGAGCTAAGCAGATTATTCTCATCATGATGCTGCAGGAACAGCACCGAAGCCTTTTCCTTGCTGTCACCAATCTGTAGAGGGTCAAGCGCGGGCGGCATGTTTAAACGGCGAGTTTCCGCATCGACCACCAATGCATTACTGCGTGAATGATTCTGCAAGATATAGCAGACGATTTTCTGCTGTGCTGCCGGAGTCTGGTCAGCAGTAGGAGTTGTCACTTCACTTGGTACTTCCCCAAGAACATGCGGGGTGACCACAAGATCAAGTAGCTTACTTGAAAGCTTGCGATACATTTGACCAAAGCCACTCTTGGACATAGTTACTCCTAATTTTACTGACCAAAACTACAGAATTTCTGAGGGAATTTATTTTGATTGATTATAAAAACAAACAATATGTCATTTTCTGACAAATTCAATCGAAGTGGTTCAATTTTAGCGCGAAAGCAGATGTTTTTCCTAGTAAGTTGCAAGAGCAATTGACAGAACAGTCAATCAATCTTTAGAAGATTGCTTGGATTTTATGGCAGAATATTCAGAATAAATTGTATAGATTTATTTCTACACTTCTGGATCTTGCCAATATCACACAGGTTGCTTATGAATGCCTTAACACAGGAACTGGTCGAGCTGCTCAGTTTAGAAAAGTTAGAAGAAAATATTTTCCGGGGAATTAGCCGTAATCTGGTAGGCAAGCGCGTATTTGGTGGGCAGGTTCTGGGACAGGCTCTGCGTGCTGCGTCTTATACCACAGATCGTCCTGCGCATTCACTGCATGCCTATTTCCTGTTTGGTGGCGATGTCAATGCACCGATCATTTATGAAGTGGATCGTATCCGTGATGGAAAAAGCTTTGTCAGCCGTCAGGTTCGTGCCATTCAGCATGGCCGTACTATCTTCATGTGTATGGTTTCCTTTGCGCATCAGGAAGAAGGTCTGAACTATCAGATTTCAGAACCTGAGTATCCACCAGCAGAAAGCCTGAAAAATGAAGCAGAGCTCACCCGGCAGATTATTGAATTTATTCCGGAAAATGTGCGTGCTTCTTTCATGCGTGACCGTCATGTCGAAATTCGCCCTGTAATGCCAGTGAATCCATTCCAGCCGCAACCGGAAGCGCCAAATTATGCGCACTATATTCGTACTCATGGAAAGATTGCTGCAGAAGTGGATGAGATTTCCCTGCATCAGGCGATTGCTGCTTTCTATTCGGACTTTACCCTAATGACCACAGCGCTGCGTCCGCATGGTTTAAGTTATCTGTCTCCAAGCTTGCAATGTGCCAGTATTGATCATGCCATGTATTTCCATAAACCATTCCGGGTAGATGAATGGATGTTATACGACATGGATGCTACTCAAAGTGCCAGTTCACGTGGTCTGAACTTTGGCCGCATGTGGCAAAATGGTGAGCTGGTCTGCAGTACCACACAAGAAGGCCTGATCCGTTTACGTGAAATTGAAACCCAGTAAAGCATACTTTTAATTTAAATAAAGCCGGATCCCAGATCCGGCTTTATACATTTTTAAGCATGGCTCTTTATAAAAAATTACTCGATTCTCCAGCACTTGCATGGCATAGTGCCCTTAAGATCAATATTAAAAATGCATGTGAAATGAGCTTAAATACGCAGATTTTAATTGCCGCCGTATTGGGGGTACTGTTTGGATTTTTACTGACTTTATTTCCGCAAAGCACATTTTTTGATGTCGGCCTGTACGGGATTGGAATTGCCAGCAGCCTTTTTATTGGCCTGCTGAAAATAATTTTGATTCCCCTGATTTTTACCTCAATTGTGGTTGGGGTCTCTAATCTGCAGGCGGGGGGGCAGCTGAGTCGAACCTGGAAAATTACTTTGCTGTGCTGTGTGACCACCACCTCATTGGCACTGATTTTAGGGCTAACCTGTGCGCATCTGTTTAATGTGGGGAGAGGTGTGGATGTGGTGATGTTTCAGGATGCTATGGCTCAGCATCAGACTCCTGATACTTTAACGCCATCTTCTTTCTTTACTAATTTTATTCAGAATACCCTGATCAATCCCTTTAAGGCCTTCGCTGATGGCAATGTTTTGGCCGTTGTGATTTTTGCTCTGTTTATCGGTGTGGCGCTGGTCGCAGGTGGAGACAGCTTCCGTACTGTGCGTAAGCTGAGTCACCAGTTTTTTGACATCATGATGTTGATGATTGGCTGGATCATGAAACTGGCACCGATTGGGATTTTTGCATTACTCGCCAAGTTAATTGCCACTGAAGATATTTCAGTGCTGAGCCGTCTGGCCGAGTTTGCGGCAGTGGTGACAGGCACTACAATTTTCCACGGAATAGTGGTGTTGCCGTTATTGCTATGGATCTTCGGAAAAATGAATCCGCTGACCTTTTTTAAAGGCACCCGTAGTGCATTAATTACTGCCTTTGCCACCAGCTCCAGTTCGGCAACCATGCCGATTTCTTTAAAATGCGCGCAGGAGAACCTGGGCGTACGTCCGCAAACAGCCGGTTTTGTGATTCCTCTTGGCACGCAGCTGAATATGGATGGAACGGCACTTTATGAAGCTGCAGCAGCTTTGTTTATTGCCAATCTGATGGGGCTGGATTTAACCTTAGGTCAGCAGCTGGTGGTTTGTGCCACGGCAATGATTGCGTCATTAGGTGCACCGGGCATTCCAAGCGCCGGCATGGTCACCATGATCATGGTACTGCAATCAGTGGGTTTACCTGCTGAAGCGATTGCGATTCTACTTCCGATTGACCGTCTGCTGGATACCGTACGTACAGTAGTAAACGTGCAGGGCGATATGATGATTAGTGTGGTGGTAGATCGACATACCCGCGAGCCTGAAGTGCCGGTTTAATCTTTGTCTAATTCAGCTTTATCTAAGTCCGGATTCCAGACAATTTCCCAGAGATGACCATTGGGATCCTGAAAATAACCTGCATATCCGCCATAAAAAGTCGTGTGTGCAGGTTTAATAATTTTAGCGCCGGCACGTTCAGCCTGTGCCATTGCCTGGTCGACTTCTAAGGGACTATAGACATTATGCCCCAGAGTCATTTGCGTCGGACAGATTGGGCTTGGCTCCAGACCGGTATCTTGCTGGATACTACGCTGTGGCCATAAGGCAAGCTTAAGACCAGGTTGTAATTGAATAAAAGCCACCGCGCCATATTCAAACTCTTCACCCATAATTCCTTCACTGGGAAAACCCAGTCCATCACGGTAAAAGCGTAGTGAAGCTTCCAGATCGAGCACACCGAGGGTAATCACAGAAATCCGTGCTTGCATAAGTCCCTCCTGATTATGATTGTTATATTTCTATCTTAGGACAAATAAAAAGCAGGGAAGCGATCCCTGCTGTTAGAAATTGTAATAACAGGCAAGCTTAAGCGACTTTGAGAGTAGCGCGTTTGGCTGCCTGTGAATGGTTGAGATAATGCAGCGCATCATCGGTACTGCCTTCATGCACCGGATCATACCAAGGCATTAAATAACCGAGCTGTTGGGATACTAACCACAGCGGGTTAGGCAGAAGGCGGTTATCTGACTGGGAAATACGCAACCATTCTTTCCAGATCCAGGGTTTATATACGGCTGGCTTATACTGCTTGAAACGTGAATCCTGCGATAACAGATGTGCAGCACCATCCACCCAAAGGCCAATTACACCAATAATGACCACCACACTTAGATAATAACGGGCAATATAGCCGCCACCTAGGTGACGATATAAATCAAAAGCCACACTACGATGTTCAATTTCTTCAGCACCATGCCATTTCACCAGATCCAGCATATTCGGATCAGCACCCAGACGTTCCCATTCAGTATTGTAGAGTGCGTATTTACCCAGGACACAGGTCATGTGTTCTATCGTCGCAATGATACCGAGACGGAACAGATCCCATTGGTGTTCTAAGATTTTAGGAATTTTGAGACCGAATGGATGATCGGCTAGGAGCTTGTTAAATAGGAAATGCATGATGTGCAGATTGCGCTGGATATCAATCTGACGTTCAGATAAATATTCTTTATTGGCCGAATTATGCGCTTGGGCATGCATGGCTTCCTGACGGATAAATGCCTGCACATCATGCTTTAATTTTTCGTCAGTGATCTGGGGGAGGACTTTGTTATATAAACGGCAGAACCAGAGTTCACCCGCGGGCAGAATATTGTTAATTTCATTGACGAAGTAACTGGCAAAGGGCTGATCAGGAATCCAGTCGACTGGAGTGTCTTGCCATTCAAAGCTGACTTTGCGAGGCTGGATAAAATAGGAAATGGAAGAGCCAATTCTTGTTGTTTTGAAGCGCGAAAGTAAAGACATGGTGTGAATCCATCACTGCTTGATCAAGACAGTATGAAAAAAATATCCCGAATTGCGGCAGGCAATACGGGACATTCTTTTATCCGATGAAACACATTCGGCTTATTTTTGTGGATCCTGTTCGACAATCTTTGTTGGATCGGCTTCCACAGGTGCATCCAGATCATTCAGTTCACTGGCAGTGACTTCATGAGCGCTGTTGGTCTCATCTTCATCTTCTAATAATTCAATTGGTTCATCAGCTTCATTTAAATCATGCATTGAAGCTTCAGGAATGCTGTCCAGATCAAATTCAGGTGCTTGATTCAAAGTGAAGTTCAAACGGCCGCCCATCACACTGGCCAGTTCTTCCAGACCTTGCTTGTTTAGAGAAGAAAACAGTTGAATCGAGAAATCCAGCTTCATCTTTTTCAGTTTGGCTTTCACTTCTTGTAGCGCTTTCGAAGCAGGGCCACGGTTCAGCTTGTCGGCTTTAGTCAGCAGCACATGTACGAATAATTTACGTGAATACGCCCATTCCAGCATCATCACATCAAAGTGTTGTAGCGGATGACGGATATCCATCAGCAACACCAGACCTTGCAGGCTCTTGCGGTGAATCAGATAGTTTTCCAGTTCTTTCTGCCAGACAATTTTCATGGCTTCTGGGACCGCTGCATAGCCATAACCCGGTAAATCGACCAGACGCTGATCCGGATTGCCAAGGCTAAAGAAGTTGATCATCTGGGTACGGCCTGGTTTTTTGGACGCACGGGCCAACTGTTTCTGATTGGTCAGGGCATTGATGGCACTCGATTTACCCGCATTGGAACGGCCAGCAAAAGCCACCTCATAACCGGTATCTTCTACACACAAGCTGAGCTTGGGTGCACTCATCAGGAACTCAGCTTTGCGTAACCAGTTGAGGGCTTGTACCGAATATTCAGTAATGGCTGGATCGACCTTTTTTTCATAGCTGATCTTTTGCTTTGGGGCATTTGATGCCTTACTGTTTTTCGACTTTCCTCTGCTGTGATGCATGGCTCAACTTCAATGACTAATTATACAAGAAGCTATTATAAAGGAAGTCGGGCGGGCAAGCGAACTTTAGAATTGCCCAATAGAATAAGGGTATTAGAGATTGATCAGGCTAATTGGTGACTGGATACTAAAATGTTCCTTGGTCGGTTCAACGACATCACCCAGAATATATTGATCCAGACTGGTATAGAACTGCTCCACAGCCTGATCCAGAATGCCTTTTAATCCGCAATTGGTACGTAATACACAGGGTGGATCATTACATTCCACAATCTGGTTGTCACGTTGCAGAATACGCACAATCTGTCCTAGCTGAACTTTCAGGGCAGCCGGATTAAGACGGATTCCACCGCCTTTACCGCGAGAGGTAATGAGCCAGTCCTGTTTCGCCATAAAGTAGACAATTTTCATGGCATGGTTCTGTGAAATCTGTAAGCGCTCCGCCAACTCGGCAATCGTATAAGGCAGATCACGGGGTTGTGCAACATACATCAGTATGCGCAGCGCATAGTCAGTAAATTTATTCAGTTGCATGATAATACTGATGTTTTTGATGAAAAAATTAGGGTTAGTCTAGCATACCAGACTAACCCTCTGTTTTTATTATAAGCTGAAGAAGCAGTTAGTGGCGTACACCACCTGTGCCAAAGGCTTCGCTATGAATGTTCTCAGCAGGGATTCCGCGAGCGACAAGCGCCTTTTGCTGTTCAGCCATAAATGGCATTGGGCCACAGAGATAGTAGTCTGCGTTGGCTGGTAATAATGCGCTATCTACAGTGCTTAAGTCCAGTCGACCGGCAACATCATAATCCTCGCCCAGTTTATCGCTTGGGTGCGGGAATTCATAAGCAGTCATTGTGCTTAAACGTGGATATTTGGCTTTCAAGTCATGAATATGCTGTTTCATCGCATGAACCTGTTTGCTACGGCAGGCATGGATGAAAGTCACAGGCTGCGGCATGTCCAGAGTCACCAGCTGGTTCAGCATGGCCACCATTGGAGTTAGACCTACACCGCCACTGATGAACACATTACGTTTATTCGGATCAATCAGGTAGAAGTTACCTGTCGGTGCAGAGACTTCAATTTCTGAACCTTCTGGCAGGCTATGTAAAGTATTCGATACCCAACCTGGAACCATGTCGCCTTTCTGGTCTTCACGTTTCACCGAGATACGCAGGTAGTCTGCTTGTGGGCAAGTCGACAGGGTATATTGGCGTGGTTGTCTCAGATTTAACTCAGGTACAAACACACGTACAGAGATATATTGGCCAGCTTCATATTTCGGTAATGGACCGCCGTCGACTGGAGCCAGGTAGAAGGAAGTGATTTCATCACTTTCCACGACTTTCTTGGCAATCTTGAAGTTGCGCCAGCCTAACCAGCTGCCTTTAGTCTGTTCATGCTGATCATAGATCGCTTTTTCAGTTGCAATAAACAGATCCGCCAGTTGACCGTACGCTGCAGCCCAAGCATCAATCAATGGATCATCCATCGAAATGTTCAGCACTTCACTGATCGAATGCAACAGGTTTTCCCCAACAATACCGTAATCCGGTGCCTTAATGTTTAAGCTCACGTGTTTATGTGCGATCAGCTCAACCACGGGTAACAGCACAGATGGATCTTCGATATTTTCAGCATAAGCCAGAACCGCACCTGCCAAGGCTTGTGCTTGAGCTCCACTGCGTTGATGTCCCATGTTAAAGGTTTCTTTCAAATCAGGATTATTGCCTAGCATGCGGTTATAGAAATAACCGGTCAGGGCAACCCCATTTTCACGAAGTACAGGAACAGTGGCTTTTACAAGGTCAATTTGCTGTGGAGTCATAGCTGATCTCTCATGGCTGTTATTTATAAGATGTATTTAGAATACATCTTATAAAATGCTTTTACAATATAGTAAAAGCATAAAACCATAAAAAAATTATGGGATATAAAAATATCCCATAAAAATGATGTTTTCGATCGGAGAAAGGAAGGTTATTTGCGCCCGAAGAGGGAACCTAATAGACCACGCACAATTTTCTGTCCGGTACTACCACCAAGACTACGTGCTGCACTTTTGGCAAAGGTACCCACAATATCCTGAGTCAGTTTTTCACGTTGCTTGGCTGCGCGTTCAGCTTCTTTTTGCTGTTCACGTGCCAAACGTTCCTGTTCCTTGGCTTGCTGTTTAGCCAGAGCTTCCTGTTCTTTGGCCTGCTGTTTAGCCAGAGCTTCCTGTTCTTTGGCCTGTTGCTTGGCAAGTTCCGCAGCTTGAGCCTGCTGCTGAAGCTCCAGTACTTTTTGCTGCAGCATCTCATGCGCACTGTCACGGTCAACTTCCTGCTCATAAATACCAGCGACAATGCTTTGCTGCATCAGTGCTTTACGTTCTTCTGGTGTAATCGGGCTAAAAGAAGAATGTGGTGGCATGATCCAGCCACGTTCAACAATCTGTGGAGTCCCTTTTTCATCCAGACAGCTAATCAGCGCTTCACCTACAGCAAGTTCAGTAATCACCTGATCGACTTTAAATTCAGGATTGGCTCGGAAAGTCTCTGCTGCGGTTTTCACTGCTTTTTGATCTTTAGGAGTAAAAGCGCGTAAGGCATGCTGAACCCGGTTGCCGAGTTGACTGAGGACGCTTTCTGGTAAATCCAGTGGATTCTGGGTGACAAAGTAAATCCCGACACCTTTGGAGCGGATCAAGCGTACCACCTGTTCAATCTTTTCCTGTAGGGCAGGGCTGGCCTTGTCAAAGAGTAAATGCGCTTCATCAAAGAAGAACATCAGTTTCGGTTTGTCCAGATCACCCACTTCCGGTAACTGTTCAAATAACTCTGACAGCATCCATAGCAGGAAAGTGGCGTACAACTTCGGTGTATTCATCAGCTTGTCGGCAGCCAGCAAATTGATATTGCCGCGGCCTTGGCTATCCGTTTGCAGGAAATCCATCAGGTCGAGTGCTGGCTCGCCAAAGAATTTATCCCCGCCTTGATCTGCAAGTGCCAATAAATTGCGTTGAATCGCACCGAGGCTGGCGGGGGAGAGATTGCCATATTCCGCTTTAAAGTCTGCAGCATGTTCGCTGACATAGCTGAGCATGGCTTTCAGGTCTTTAAAATCGATCAGTAACAAGCCCTGATCGTCGGCAATTCGGAAGACTGCCGAGAGAACGCCTTCTTGCGTGTCATTCAGGTTCAGGATGCGGGCAAGCAAGAGTGGCCCAATTTCAGAAATCGTAGTACGGACCGGATGGCCTTGTTCACCAAACAGATCCCAGAATACGACCGGCGAAGCTTCAAAAGGAATCGAATCAATATTCAGACTTTTAATACGTTCATCAAACTTAGGATTACTTTCGCCTGGCTTGGCCAGGCCGGAAACATCGCCTTTGGCATCGGCAAGGAACACGGGTACACCAATGCGAGAAAAGTTTTCTGCCAAAACTTTCAAGGTTACCGTTTTGCCGGTTCCGGTCGCGCCGGCAATCAGTCCGTGACGGTTGGCAAGCTGTGAGTGCAGTACAATATCTTGCGTAGTATCACTGGTTTTTTTTGCAATAATGATTGGTATACCCATAAATTTTCCTGTTGTTATTTATTCATTTTTAAGTTTTTTCATTTCTTGTAGTGCATGCTGAATATCTTCAATCAGATCTTTCGGATGTTCTAGACCAATACAGAAACGAACCAGAAAACCCTCTTTCAAATGTGAATGTTCAAGCACACGCATTTCTTTTAAGTTATATAGCATGACCAGACTCACAGGGCCACCCCAGCTAAATCCAAGCTTAAACAGTTTTAAGCTGTCACAGAAATTTCGAATATCTTGCAACTTGTAGTTATTGTCAAAAATCACGCTGACCAGTCCGGCACTATGTCCTTGCTTGCAAATTTCTTTCCAGTTTTCATGGCCAGCATTGTCAGTATCAGCCGGATGTAAGACCTGAACAAATTCTGGTTGTTGTTTGAGCCAGTCTAATAAGGTTAAGCAGCTTTGTGATTGATGTTCATATCGGAGTTGCATTGAAGCCAGACTACGTTGTACCTGAGCGACATCATCACCTGATACTGAAATACCCTGAATGGCATGCGCACGGAACAATTTGTGATGTAATTCTTTATCGCGGGTAACCACTGAACCCATCAGAATATCACCGCCACCACTTGGATATTTAGTCAGGGCATGCACGGTCATATCGACACTTAAATGATCCTCACCAAAATCAAATGCATTAAAGGCGAGACCTGCGCCCCAAGTATTGTCCAGCGCAGTGAGGATATTGTTGGCTTGAGCCTTCTTGACCAAGCGACTCAAATCGGGAAATTCTAAAGTCACGGAACCCGCCGCTTCCAGCCAAAGCAGTTTGGCTTTTTCCGAGGGCTGAAAAGTATCCGCATCTATCGCATTATAGACTTTGACCTGAATACCATAGCGGTTTTCCAGGTTACGTAAATGTTCCATGTTTGGACCATAGATATTATCTGCAACCCACACTTCATCGCCTTGGCTTAAAAAACAAGAATTCACGAGATTAATCGCGGATAAACCACTCGGTGCCAGCAAGCAATATTGACCGCCTTCGATCTGGGCAATGCTATCGCCTAAGGTAAATGTCGTCGGTGTACCATGCGTGCCATAGCTATAGTCATAGTCATCAGTCCAGTGGCGATTAAATAGGGCATCAGTATTGTTAAAGATGATGGTGGATGCACGAAACAGGGGAGGTTGAATACTGGAAATATATTGCGGGGCCTTTCGTGGTGCATGAATCAGCGCTGTTTGAGGATTTTTTTTCACGTGAATGCTCTTCAATGTAATCAAATATTGCTTTAGCTTAAGAGAATCTCATTATTGCTGCCAGTTATGTTGTGAAATGTTGAAAAAATTGACATTGCTAAAAAGTTGGCTTCATTTTTGCAAAACCTAAAATCAGAGAGCTACAACAAAAGGTTTAGGCGCATGAAGTCGCAGTTAAAAGTACATTATTTTCAGCATATTGCTGGCGAGGGTTTTGGTAGTTGTATTGATTTTTTAAAGCAGCATCAGGCGCAAATTACTGCGACTGAATTCTTTGCTTTACCCGTCGATCGTCCACTCGATATAGAAGCTTTACCAGCAGTTGAAGAAGTTGATTTGCTGATCATCATGGGAGGCACCATGAGTGTCAATGATGAGGCAAATTATCCATGGCTCAAGATCGAAAAACGCTGGTTACGCCGTTATCTTTCTCAAGGCAAACCGGCGATTGGCCTATGTTTAGGTGGGCAGCTGATTGCCAATGCCTTGGGTGCGGCCGTCAGCCGTAACCAGGAGCAGGAGTTAGGCTGGACCACGGTACGCAAAGTCGCGCATGTACCCGAGGATTGTTTTATTTTACCTGAACAGTTTGAAATTATGCAGTGGCATAGTGAAACCTTTGAACTACCTAAAGGGGCAATTCATCTGGCAGAAAATGAAGCCTGTCGTAATCAGATGTATCAACTCGGCAAGAATGTCTTGGGGTTCCAGTTTCATCCGGAAATCACCCCGGAAACTTTAAAGCTGTTTTTGGAAAATGAAGAAGAAATTTCACAATTTTCTGGAAAATATGTACAGGACATCCAACAACTGAAAAGAACAACCAAAAATAATTTTATTCAAGGAAATCAAATACTAAATCAAGCTATTCAGTATGTTTTGGAAAAAACGGCCTAGTGAGTAAAAAATAAACAATTGATTTCCCGAATAAATTGAAATACAGCAAGAAAAACCGTAAAAGGGATTTGCTTATGCAATAAACAATGGCTATAATAAGCGACCCTTCGAGAGGAAGGGGGGTTAACTGCGAAGAAAGTAGTTAACTATCGTTACAGTCGTGGCATCGATCACGACCTTAGTGATATTTCACTGCTCTTGACACTTGCCTTAAAATAGTGGGGTGAGATGCGTCAAGAGTGATTCTTTATATATTTGGCTTGGAGTTAACTGGTATGTCTAACCAGAGAATTCGTATCCGTCTTAAGTCTTTTGATCACCGTCTTATTGATCAATCAGCTCAAGAAATCGTAGAAACAGCAAAACGTACTGGCGCACAAGTTTGTGGTCCAATTCCAATGCCTACACGCATTGAACGTTTTAACGTTTTAACATCACCACACGTTAACAAAGATGCGCGTGACCAATACGAGATCCGCACTTACAAACGTTTGATCGACATCGTTCAACCTACAGACAAAACTGTAGATGCATTGATGAAGTTAGATCTTGCAGCTGGTGTTGATGTTCAGATCGCATTGGGTTAAGGCTTTCGGGTTAATTAACGCTCTAAGTTAATTAGGCCGCTTTTTTAGAGGTTTATGCACATGGCTATTGGTTTAGTCGGTCGCAAGTGCGGTATGACACGTATCTTTACAGATGCTGGTGTTTCTGTGCCTGTTACAGTGATTGAGGTTGATCCTAACCGCATCACTCAAATCAAAACGCTTGAAACTGATGGTTATCAAGCGATTCAAATCACTACTGGTGAACGTCGCGAATCTCGCGTAACTAACGCTCAGAAAGGTCACTTCGCGAAAGCTGGTGTTGCTGCTGGTCGTCTGGTTCAAGAATTCCGCGTTTCAGAAGCTGAGCTTGAAGGTCGTGAAGTTGGCGCTACTATCGGTGTAGATCTGTTCACAGTGGGTCAAATTGTTGACGTAACTGGTCAGTCTAAAGGTAAAGGTTTCCAGGGTGGTGTTAAGCGTTGGAACTTCCGTACTCAAGACGCTACTCACGGTAACTCTGTTTCTCACCGTGTTCTAGGTTCTACAGGTCAAAACCAGACTCCTGGTCGCGTGTTCAAAGGCAAAAAAATGGCTGGCCATTTAGGTGCTGAACGCGTAACTGTACAGGGTCTTGAAATTGTATCTATCGACGCAGAACGTTCAGTTCTAGTAGTTAAAGGTGCGATTCCTGGCGCTACTGGTGGCGACGTAACTGTTCGTCCTACGATCAAGGCCTGAGGGGAAATAACGTGAATTTAAATACTGTTTCCGGCTCTGCTGTTGAATTATCAGAAGTTGCGTTCGGTCGTGAATTTAATGAAGCTCTTGTACACCAAGTTGTTACAGCTTACTTAGCTGGTGGTCGTCAAGGTTCTAAAGCTCAGAAATCACGTGCAGACGTTTCTGGCGGTGGTAAAAAACCATTCCGTCAAAAAGGTACTGGCCGCGCTCGTGCTGGTTCTATTCGTAGCCCAATCTGGGTTGGCGGTGGTAAAACTTTTGCTGCTCGTCCACAAGACTGGTCTCAAAAAGTAAACCGTAAAATGTACCGCGGTGCTATGCAATGCATCCTGGCTGAACTTGTTCGTCAAGATCGCTTAGTTCTAGTTGAAGAGTTTGCTGTTGCAGCTCCAAAAACTAAAGAATTGCTTGCAAAACTTAACGACTTGAATGCTACTCGTGCATTGATCGTTACTGATGCTGTTGATGAGAACTTGTATCTAGCTGCTCGTAACCTTCCACACGTTGATGTGGTTGATGCGACTGCAATCGATCCTGTTAGCTTGATCGCGTTCGATAAAGTTGTTATGTCTGTAGCTGCTGCTAAGAAAATTGAGGTAGAACTCGGATGAACAACGAACGTTTATATCAAGTCCTGCAAGGACCTGTTTTCTCAGAAAAAGCACAAGTTTTAGGTGAAACTGCTGGTGTTCAAGTATTCAAAGTTGCACTTGATGCAAACAAGCTTGAAATCAAAAAAGCAGTGGAACAATTGTTTGGTGTAGAAGTTGTTAAAGTTAACACTACGATCACTAAAGGTAAAACTAAACGCTTTGGTAAAACATTAGGACGTCGTTCTGATGTTAAAAAAGCATACGTCACCCTGAAAGCTGGCCAAGATGTTGAAATGGCTGACTTGGGCGATGCCGCTGAAAGCGCAGCGGAATAAGGACGAAAACTATGCCTATTCAAAAATGTAAGCCAACGTCTCCAGGACGTCGCTTTGTAGAGAAAGTGGTTCATGATCACCTTCACAAAGGCGCGCCTTATGCTCCACTAGTTGAAGCTAAAAAACGTACTGGCGGCCGTAATAACAACGGTCACATTACGACTCGTCACGTTGGTGGCGGTCACAAACAACACTACCGTTTAATCGACTTCAAACGTAACAAAGACGGCATCCCAGCTGTAGTTGAGCGTATTGAATACGATCCAAACCGTACTGCGCACATTGCGTTGTTGAAGTATGCTGACGGTGAACGTCGCTACATCATCGCGCCTAAAGGTTTACGCGCTGGTGATTCAGTTCAATCTGGTAACGATGCTCCAATCCGTCCAGGTAACTGCTTGCCACTTCGCAACATGCCTATCGGTTCTACTCTTCACAACATCGAACTTAAAATCGGTAAAGGCGCGCAGTTAGCTCGTTCAGCTGGTACTTCTGTTCAGTTGTTGGGTCGTGACGGTTCCTACGCTATCGTTCGTCTTCGTTCAGGCGAGATGCGTAAAATTCATGTTGAATGCCGCGCTGTGTTAGGTGAAGTATCTAACTCAGAAAGCAACCTTCGCTCACTAGGTAAAGCTGGTGCATCACGCTGGCGTGGTGTTCGTCCTACCGTTCGTGGTATGGCGATGAACCCAGTTGATCACCCACACGGTGGTGGTGAAGGGCGTAACAAAGGTATTCAACCTGTAAGCCCATGGGGTCAAAAAGCTAAAGGGTACAAAACACGTACCAACAAGCGTACGACTAAGATGATTATTCGCGACCGTCGCGTTAAGTAACAAGTAAAGGAATCTGACAATGCCTCGTTCTCTGAAAAAAGGCCCATTCGTCGATGCGCACTTGTTCGCTAAGGTTGAAGCGGCTATCGCGGCTAATAACCGTAAGCCGATCAAAACTTGGTCGCGTCGTTCGATGATCCTCCCGGATTTTGTTGGTTTAACAATTTCTGTACACAATGGCCGTAACCATGTTCCAGTGATCATCTCTGAACATATGGTTGGACACAAGCTTGGTGAATTTGCACCGACTCGTACCTACCGTGGTCACGGTGTTGACAAGAAATCTAAACGTTAATAGGTGCTATGATGGAAGTAACTGCTAAATTACGCGGTGCCGCTATCTCGGCACAAAAAGCTCGTTTGGTTGCAGATCTTATCCGCGGCAAATCTGTTGCGCACGCTCTTAACATCTTAAACTTCAGCAACAAAAAAGCTGCAGTATTGGTTAAGAAAGCGTTGGAATCTGCAATTGCAAACGCTGAACATAATAACAGTTTAGATGTAGACGACCTTAAAGTTTCTACGATCTACGTTGATGAAGGCATGAGCCTGAAACGTATTATGCCACGTGCTAAAGGCCGTGCAGATCGTATTACTAAGCGTACTTGTCACATCACCGTTAAGGTAGGGGTTTGATATGGGTCAGAAGGTTCATCCAATCGGTATCCGCCTAGGTGTTGTGAAACGTCATAACGCTAACTGGTATGCGAGTCCGAAACAATACGCTGAATACTTGCTTAAAGATTTGCAAGTTCGTGAGTTTTTAACTAAAAAACTTAAGAATGCAATGATCAGCAATATTCTTATCGAACGTCCAACAGGCGCTGCTAAAGTAACTATTAGCACTGCTCGTCCTGGTATCGTAATCGGTAAAAAAGGCGAAGACATTGAGAAATTACAACGCGAATTAACATCTATTATGGGTGTTCCTGCGCAAGTAAGTATCAACGAAATTGATCGTCCAGACTTAGACGCGCGTCTAGTTGCTGAAGCTATCGCTTCTCAATTGGAAAAACGTGTAATGTTCCGTCGTGCTATGAAGCGTGCGGTTCAAAACACTATGCGTGCTGGTGCGAAAGGTATCAAAGTAGAAGTTTCAGGCCGTTTAGGTGGTGCTGAGATTGCTCGTACTGAATGGTATCGTGAAGGTCGTGTACCTCTACATACTCTTCGTGCAGATATCGACTACGCGACTATGCGTGCTGAGACTACTTACGGTACGATTGGTGTTAAAGTTTGGATCTTCCGTGGCGAGATCTTGGGTGGCATGAAACAAGTCATGAACCCAGCTCCAGCTGAAGAACGTCCAGCTAAACGCGGTCGCGGTCGTGGTGAAGGTCAAGAGCGTCGTGGTCGTCGCAATGATCGTTCTGCTGAAAAAGGAGAATAATCCATGTTGCAACCTAAACGTACTAAATTCCGTAAGGTGCAAAAAGGCCGTAACACTGGTCTAGCTCACCGCGGTAGCTCAGTATCTTTTGGTACTATCGCACTTAAATCAATCGAACGTGGTCAAATGACTGCACGTCAAATTGAAGCAGCGCGTCGTACAATTAGCCGTCGTATTAAACGTGGTGGTAAAATCTTTATCCGTGTATTCCCGGACAAGCCAATTACTTCTAAACCACTTGAAGTGCGTATGGGTAAAGGTAAAGGTTCTGTGGAATACTGGGTTTGCCAAATCAAACCAGGTAAAGTCTTGTACGAAATTGATGGTGTTAACGAAGACCTAGCTCGCGAAGCGTTCACGCTTGCTGCTGCTAAACTTCCGTTTAAAACCACTATCGTGACTCGGACGGTAATGTAATGAAAACTAAAGATCTACGTGAAAAGTCGGTAGAAGAGTTGACAGCTTTGCTTGATGAGCAACAGCTAAACCAATTCCGTCTTCGTATGGCGAAAGCAACTGGTCAATTGGGTAAATCGCACGAAGTGCAATTGACTCGCAAGACTATTGCTCGTATCAAGACCCTCCTTACCGAAAAACAGGGGAACGGACAATGAGTGAAAATACAGTCCGCACGTTAACAGGCAAAGTAGTAAGCGACAAGATGGAAAAATCTATCGTTGTTCTTATCGAACGCCGTGTTCAACACCCGTTGTATGGCAAATCAATCCGCCGTTCAACAAAATTACATGCTCATGATGAGAACAACACAGCTAAAGTTGGCGACGTTGTAACCATTAAAGAAAGCCGCCCAATGTCTAAAACTAAGTCATGGACTTTAGTTGAAGTTGTTGAAGCAGCTGCTGAGTAATTAACGTTCTTGTTGCATCATCGGTCAATTTCGAGTACTCTTTGAGCCTTTCGAAATTGTGACCGGTGATGCTCGGTTTTGGAGTAGGGCAATGATTCAGACCGAAACTATGCTCGACGTAGCAGACAACAGTGGTGCTCGCCGCGTACAATGTATTAAAGTACTTGGTGGTTCACATCGTCGTTATGCTTCTGTTGGCGACATTATTAAAGTTACTGTAAAAGAAGCAATTCCACGCGCACGTGTTAAAAAAGGTGACGTGATGAATGCAGTAGTTGTACGTACAAAATTCGGTATCCGTCGTCCAGACGGTTCAGTGATTCGTTTCGACGATAACGCTGCTGTTATTTTGAACAACAACAAAGCGCCGATTGCAACTCGTATTTTCGGACCAGTGACTCGTGAACTTCGTACTGAACAGTTCATGAAAATTATTTCATTGGCTCCTGAAGTTCTATAAGAGGCGATCATGGCTAAGATTAAAAAAGGCGATCAAGTAATTGTGATCGCAGGTAAAGAAAAAGGCAAACAGGGTACTGTTCTGTCTGTTTCTAATGACCGCGTTAAGGTTGAAGGCCTTAACTTGGTGAAGAAGCATCAAAAGCCGAACCGTGTTACTGGCGCTGAAGGCGGCATCGTAACTCAAGAAGCTTCGCTTCACATTTCAAACGTGGCAATTTTTAATGCTACAACCCAAAAGGCTGACCGTGTTGGTTACCAAACGATTGACGGCGTGAAAACTCGCGTATTCAAATCTAATGGTGAATCAGTGGCGGTAGCGAAGTAATAGGTTGAAAAAGGCAATGGCCAGACTTAAAGCACGTTACAACGACGAACTTAAAGCTCAATTAAAAGAACAATTGGGAATTAAGAATGTGATGGAGATCCCTCGCATCACTAAAATCACTATCAACATGGGTGTTGGTGCAGCTTCTGCTGACAAGAAACTCCTTGATGGTGCTCTTTCTGATATGCAAGCTATCGCTGGTCAAAAACCAGTTCTTACGTTAGCTCGTAAATCTATCGCTGGTTTCAAAATCCGTGATGGTTGGCCGATTGGTTGTAAAGTTACTTTACGCGGCGAACGTATGTACGAATTCTTAGACCGTCTGATCTCGATTGCGATTCCTCGTATCCGTGACTTCCGTGGTTTCTCTGCGAAATCATTTGATGGTCGTGGTAACTACTCAATGGGTCTTAAAGAACAGATCATGTTCCCTGAGATCGATTTTGACAAGATTGACCGTATTCGTGGTATGGACATTACCATCACTACGACTGCTCGCACCGATGACGAAGGCCGTGCGCTAATGCGTGCATTCGGCTTCCCGTTCAAATAAGAGGTCGAAATGGCTAAGAAAAGTATGATTAATCGCGAATTGAAACGCGAAGCTACTGTTGCTAAATACGCTGCAAAACGTGCTGAATTAAAAGCAATTATTGCAAACGTAAATGCTTCAGATGAAGAACGTTTCGATGCGATGATGAAATTACAGGCATTACCACGTAATGCATCTCCAGTACGTCTACGTAACCGTTGTGGTTTAACTGGTCGTCCTCATGGTTACTTCCGTAAGTTCGGCTTAAGCCGTAACATGGTACGCGATAAAGTAATGCAAGGTGATGTACCTGGCGTTGTTAAGGCAAGCTGGTAAGGAGCACTATAAATGAGTATGCAAGATACCGTTGCCGACATGCTAACACGTGTTCGTAACGCACAAATGGCAAAGAAACAAACTGTTTCTATGCCTAATTCTAAGTTGAAAGTTGCGATTGCTAACGTACTTCAACAAGAAGGTTATATTTCAAACGTAGAAGTTGCTGAAGTTGAAGGCAAAGCAACTCTTACTTTGACTTTAAAATATTTTGAAGGCAAGCCAGTTATCGAAACTGTGAAACGCGTAAGCCGTCCAGGTCTACGTCAGTATCGCGGTAAAGATGCACTTCCAAGCGTTAAGCAAGGTTTAGGTATTGCAATTGTTTCTACAAGCAAAGGCATCATGACTGATCGCGCTGCACGTGCTGCAGGCGTTGGTGGTGAAGTTATTGCTTTTGTTTCTTAATAGGTGATTCCTCATGTCTCGTGTGGCTAAAGCCCCAGTAACTGTACCTAACGGTGTAACAGTTACTCAGAACGGCCGGCAGGTCGAAGTGAAAGGCAGCAAAGGTACATTGTCTTTCAACCTGCATGCGCTGGTCGAGCTAAAACAGGAAGACGGTACTCTAGTTATTGCTCCTAAAGCTGAATCTAAAGACGCTTGGATGCAAGCTGGTACTGCTCGCGCTGTGCTTAACAACCTTGTAAAAGGTGTAAGCGAAGGTTTCGAACGTAAGTTACAACTTATCGGTGTTGGTTATAAAGCTGCGGTTAAAGGTAACGTTGTTAACCTTAACCTTGGTTTCTCTCACCCGATCGACTATACGCTTCCTGAAGGTGTAACTGCTGAAACTCCAACTGCAACTGAAATCGTACTTAAATCTGCTGATAAAGCAGTTCTAGGTCAAGTCGCTGCAGATATCCGTGGTTACCGTCCACCAGAGCCTTATAAAGGTAAAGGTGTTCGTTATTCTGACGAAGTTGTACTTCGTAAAGAAGCTAAGAAGAAATAAGGCGCGAGGTTCTTATGAACGAAAAGAAACAATCCCGTTTGCGTCGTGCGAAAAGCACACGCTTGCACATCCGTGCATTGGGTGCGACTCGTTTGTGTGTAAACCGCACTCCGCGTCACATCTATGCTCAAGTTATCTCAGCAGATGGTGGCAAAGTATTAGCGCAAGCTTCTACTCTAGACGCTACTTTACGTGCGGGTACTACTGGTAACGTTGAAGCAGCTCAAAAAGTAGGTGCTTTAATCGCAGAACGCGCTAAAGCAGCTGGTGTTACTAAAGTTGCATTTGACCGTTCTGGTTTCAAATATCATGGTCGTATCAAAGCCTTGGCTGATGCTGCCCGTGAAAACGGCTTGGAGTTCTAATCATGGCTAAAGTTGAACAAAACGAAGGTCTTGTTGAAAAGCTGGTTGCCGTTGATCGTGTAGCCAAAGTTGTTAAGGGTGGTCGTATCTTCTCTTTCACAGCATTAACTGTTGTGGGTGATGGTAATGGTCGCGTAGGTTTTGGTCGTGGTAAAGCGCGTGAAGTTCCAGCTGCTATTTCTAAAGCACTTGAAGCTGCTCGTCGTAACATGATTACTGTTGACCTTGTTGATGGTACTGTTCAGCACCCTATCAATGCTCGTCACGGTGCAAGCCGCGTTTACATGCAACCTGCTTCTGAAGGTACTGGTGTAATTGCTGGTGGCGCGATGCGTGCAGTTTTAGAAGCTGTTGGCGTACGTAACGTATTAACTAAATGTTATGGCTCTACAAACGCTGCTAACGTAGTAAACGCGACTTTTAACGGTTTGCGTGATATGACTTCTCCTGAGAAAGTTGCTGCGAAACGTGGTTTAACAGTAGAACAAATTCAAGGGTAATCAATCATGAAAACGATTAAAGTTACCCAGACTAAATCTGCATCGCACCGCTTGAAAAATCACAAGCTGAGCCTGAAAGGTTTAGGTCTGCGTCGTATTGGTCATACTGTAGAAGTGCAAGATACGCCTTCTAACCGTGGTATGATCAACCAAGTCTACTATATGGTTAGTGTAGAGGAATAAGCCATGACTCTGCGTTTAAATACAATTGCACCTGCAGAAGGTGCTAAGCGTGACAACCTTCGTCTAGGTCGTGGTATCGGTTCTGGCGTTGGTAAGACTGGTGGTCGTGGTATCAAAGGTCAAAACTCACGTAAGAGCGGTGGTACTCGTCCAGGTTTCGAAGGTGGTCAAACTGCACTTTATCGTCGTTTGCCTAAATTCGGTTTCACTAGCCAATTGGCTTTGAAAACTGCTGAAGTACGTTTATCTGAGCTTGCTAAAGTTGAAGGCGACATCGTGTCTCTTGAAACTTTAAAAGCTGCGAACGTTGTACGTAAAGACATGACTCGTGCTCGTATCGTACTTTCTGGTGAAATTACTCGTGCATTCACTGTACAAGGTGTTGCATTGACTAAAGGCGCTAAAGCTGCTGTTGAAGCTGCTGGCGGTAAAGTCGAGGAGTAATCCCCAGTGTCTATGACTCCTAGTTCTTCAGGTCATGTCAACATGATGAAAGGCCAACCATTTCATGTGAAATACCGTGAAATTATTCGTCGAATGATGTTTCTCATTGGTGCGTTGTTGGTGTTTCGACTAGGAGCGCATATTCCAGTACCAGGGATTAATAATGCCGCGCTAGAAAATCTGTTTAATGCAAACCAAGGTACCATCCTTGGTTTGTTTAACATGTTTTCGGGTGGTGCATTAGAGCGAATGTCGATTCTTGCTTTAGGGATCATGCCATACATCTCTGCATCGATTATTGTGCAGTTAATGTCTACAGTGGTTCCATCGCTCGAAGCTTTGAAAAAAGAAGGCGAGCAGGGCAAACGTAAGATTAACCAATACACACGACAAGGCACGCTGTTCCTTGCACTTGTGCAAGCAATTGGTATGTGTGCTGGCCTGATCAGCCAGGGAATTACCCTGACCTCTGGTCTGGCTTTTTATGTTCCTGCAGTAACCTCTTTGGTTGCGGGGACCATGTTCTTGATGTGGCTGGGTGAACAAATTACCGAGCGTGGGGTAGGTAATGGTATTTCCATGATCATCTTCGCAGGTATCGTTGCAGGATTGCCGACTTTAGTTATGCAGTCTCTAACTTCAGTGGATAATGGCCAGTCTAGTCTAATTGGACTAGCAATTTTTGGTCTGTTATCGATTGCTGTACTAGCAGCGATTGTGTTTATCGAGAAGGCGCAACGTCGTATTCCGGTGAACTATGCTCAAAAGCAGCAGGGACGTCGTGTATTTACTGCACAGCAAACACATTTGCCATTAAAAATTAATATGGCGGGTGTAATTCCGGCAATTTTTGCCAGCTCTTTACTTTTGTTCCCAGCGAGCTTAGGTCAATGGGTTGGTAGTTCGGATCCAAGTGCAGGAATTATCAAGCGTAGTCTACAAGACTTGGCATTGGTGTTATCGCCTGGTCAGCCGTTGTATTTGGTGCTCTTTGGTGCGTTAATTATCTTTTTCTGTTACTTCTATACAGCACTGGTATTTAGTCCTAAAGAAGTGTCAGAGAACTTGAAACGCAGCGGAGCTTACGTGCCTGGTATTCGTCCAGGTGAGCAAACTGCTCGTTACTTAGATCATATTCTCAATCGTTTGACCTTTATTGGCGCGATATACATCACTGTCATCTGTTTAATGCCGATGATTCTGCAAAGCTCTTTTGGTATTCCATTTAGCTTGGGCGGAACATCGTTGCTGATCGTGGTAGTGGTGGTGATGGACTTTATGGCTCAGCTTCAAGCACATCTCACCTCGCACCAGTATGACAATCAAACGTTAATGAGAAAAACGACTGCTCATCCTAAGGGATAAGCGCACTTAGAGGTTTCATCATGAAAGTACAAGCTTCTGTAAAGAAAATTTGTGGTAGCTGTAAAGTTATCCGTCGTAATGGGGTTATCCGCGTAATTTGTAGCGCAGAACCTCGTCATAAGCAGCGTCAAGGTTAATCTGATCAAGACCTGTTGATTTCAGTAGGCGAATTGGGTTATTATCCGCCCCTCAAGATTTTTGTGGGGCGGTTGATTATCTCTACTGCCTTTTTGGAGAAAATTGAATGGCTCGTATTGCCGGTGTAAACATTCCGGATAACAAGCATGCTGTTATCTCTCTAACGTACATCTTTGGTATTGGTCGCCACACTGCTAAGTCAATCTTAGCTGCTGCGGGTATCCCAACTACTACTAAGATCCGTGAATTAGATGACGCTCAGCTTGATGCGATTCGTGCAGAAATTGCCAAGGTTCCGACCGAAGGTGATTTACGTCGCGAAATTTCCATGAACATTAAACGTTTAATGGATTTAGGCTGCTACCGCGGTCTTCGTCATCGTCGCAGCTTGCCTGTCCGTGGTCAACGCACCAAAACTAACGCACGTACCCGTAAAGGTCCGCGCAAACCAATTAAGAAATAAGATTTCTGGAAGCTAAAAGATGGCTAAAGATACTCGCACACGCAAGAAGGTCACTCGTACCGTCTCTGAAGGTGTTGCACACATTCACGCTTCTTTTAATAACACCATTGTGACTATTACCGATCGTCAAGGTAATGCACTGGCTTGGGCCACTTCAGGTGGACAAGGCTTCCGTGGATCACGTAAATCAACTCCGTTTGCTGCTCAGGTAGCTGCTGAAGTTGCTGGTAAAGCTGCTTTAGATTACGGTTTGAAAAACTTGGACGTCCTTGTGAAAGGTCCTGGTCCAGGTCGTGAGTCTGCGGTTCGTGCATTAGGTGCAGTGGGTTATAAAATTAACAGCATTACCGATGTGACTCCAATCCCTCACAACGGTTGCCGTCCACCTAAAAAACGTCGCGTGTAAGGAGAAACATTCATGGCTCGTTATATTGGTCCAAAATGCAAACTCTCTCGCCGCGAAGGGACAGACCTGCAATTAAAATCTGGCGTTAAACCATTTGACGTCAAAACTAAAAAACACGCTAAAGCTCCTGGTCAACATGGTGGAGCTCGTGGCGGTAAACAATCTGAGTACTCACTACAATTACGTGAAAAACAAAAAGTACGTCGTATGTACGGTGTTTTAGAGCGTCAATTTAGTAACTACTACAAAGAAGCTGCTCGTGTTAAAGGCGCAACTGGTGAAAACCTGTTGAAATTGCTCGAAAGCCGTCTTGATAACGTTGTTTATCGCATGGGTTTTGGTTCTACACGTGCAGAAGCTCGTCAGTTAGTATCTCACCGTTCAATCACTTTAAATGGCCGCCGCGTTAACATCGCGTCTATCCAAGTTAAAGCTGGTGACGTGATTGCAGTTCACGAAGGCGCTAAACAACAATTACGTATCAAAAACGCAATTGAATTAGCTGCTCAACGTGGCATTCCTTCTTGGATGGAAGTAGATCATTCTAAACTAGAAGGTACGTTCAAAGCTGCACCGGATCGTTCTGATTTACCTGCTGAAATCAACGAAAGCTTGATTGTAGAATTGTATTCTAAATAATCCTTGAGGTAGCAATATGACGCGTACTGCAAATGAGTTTCTAACTCCGCAAGCGATCAAGGTCGAAGCGGCAAGCGGGACCTCGGCAAAAGTTATTCTAGAACCCTTAGAGCGTGGCTTTGGTCATACTCTGGGCAATGCTTTACGTCGCATCCTTCTTTCTTCTTTACCTGGCGCTGCTGTGGTAGAAGTTGAGATTGAAGGTGTTGAGCACGAGTACAGTACTTTGGAAGGCTTGCAGCAGGACATCGTCGAGCTCTTGCTGAACCTAAAAGGATTGTCTATTAAGCTGTTCGATCAAAATGAAGCTTATTTAACATTAGAGAAACAAGGTCCAGGCGACGTAACTGCGGCTGACCTTCGTTTACCTCATAATGTTGAAGTGGTTAACCCTGAACACTTGATCGGCACATTAAGTGCATCAGGCAATCTTAAGATGCGCCTGAAAGTGGCTCAAGGCCGTGGCTACGAGACTTCTGACTCACGTTTCCCAGAAGGCGAGACTCGCCCAGTGGGTCGCTTACAGTTAGATGCATCTTACAGCCCGATCAAACGTGTGTCTTACACAGTGGAAAACGCTCGTGTAGAACAACGTACTGACCTTGATAAACTGGTCATTGATCTTGAAACCAACGGTACAGTTGATCCAGAAGAAGCAATCCGCAAAGCGGCAACAATCTTGCAACAACAAATTGCAATCTTTGTTGATCTTCAGAAAGATCAAGCTCCTGTGGCTCAAGAACCTCGTGAAGAAGTTGATCCAATTTTGCTTCGTCCAGTAGATGATCTAGAGCTAACTGTTCGTTCTGCTAACTGTTTGAAAGCAGAAAACATTTACTACATTGGTGATCTTGTACAGCGTACTGAGGTTGAGTTACTTAAAACTCCTAACCTTGGTAAAAAATCGCTTACTGAGATCAAAGATGTTCTGGCTTCCAAAGGCTTACAACTCGGCATGCGTTTAGAGAACTGGCCACCAGCTAGTCTCCGTATGGACGATCGTTTCGCCTATCGTAGCCGTTAATTAAGTAGGACTATCACCATGCGTCATCGTAATAGTGGTGTGAAATTAGGCCGTACAAGCAGTCATCGTAAAGCGATGTTCCAAAACATGGCTAACTCTTTGTTCGAGCACGAGTTGATCAAAACAACTGTGCCTAAAGCAAAAGAATTACGTCGTGTTGCTGAGCCTTTAATCACTTTAGCTAAAGTCGATACAGTAGCAAACCGTCGTTTGGCGTTTGCTCGTACTCGTTCAGCTGCAACTGTTGGTAAATTATTTACCGTTCTTGGCCCTCGTTACAAAGAGCGTAACGGCGGTTATCTACGTGTTCTTAAAGCGGGCTTCCGTGCAGGTGATGCTGCACCGATGGCTTACGTTGAGCTAGTAGATCGCGAAGTTAACTAATTTCGTGTAGAGCAGCAAACGTTGTTCGAAAAGGTCGGTTGAATAAACCGGCCTTTTTTATTGTCTTGCATTTACCCATTATCAGGCAGTTTAGAAATTTGTCCTGAAAAGATAAGAAAATAATCACTTTTATTCAAACTTGACATTGTGTATTGTCAATTTTGTGATTTAATAAAATATATGACAATGCTCAGGTAAAAGAAGAATATGGAAAAGCAAGTTGATATTTTAATTGTAGGCGCGGGGATCTCGGGAATTGGTCTGGCGGCCCATCTTTCTAAACATAGTCCTCAACGCTCATTCGAAATTATTGAACGTCGCGAAAGCTTTGGCGGTACGTGGGACCTGTTTAAATATCCTGGTATCCGTTCAGATTCGGACATGTCGACTTTTGGCTTCAACTTTAAGCCTTGGAAAAAAGAAAGTGTATTGGCTTCTGGCTCGGCAATTAAAAATTATCTTGCAGAAGTGGTTCAGGAATTTAACTTGAGCTCAAAAATTCATTTTCAACATCGCGTCGTTAGTGCCAATTATGATTCAGCGACACGTAAATGGTCAGTCGTAGCTGAAAACGCTCAGGGCAAAAAGCAGACCTGGATCGCTAACTTTGTTCTTGGCTGTACGGGTTACTACAATTATGATCAAGGCTTCCAGCCGGAATTCCCGAATCAGGATGCATTCAAAGGTACATTCATTCACCCGCAGCATTGGCCTGAAAATCTGGACTATAGCGGAAAAAAAGTAGTGATTATTGGCAGTGGTGCGACAGCGATTACCCTAGTTCCAGCCATGGTGAAAGGCGGTGCAGGGCATGTGACCATGTTACAACGCTCTCCCACCTATATCGCCTCAGTTCCTTCGATCGACATGATTTACTCAAAAATGCGTAAATTATTGCCAGAAGATGTGGCTTATAAGCTGACCCGTGCGCGTAATATTGGCATGCAGCGTGGTATCTATGCACTCGCACAAAAACAGCCAAAACTACTGAAAACCTTATTATTGAAATCTGTACAGTTTCAGTTGAAAGGGAAAGTGGATATGAAACACTTTACCCCGAATTATGAACCTTGGGATCAGCGCCTATGTGTAGTGCCAGATGGGGATTTATTCAAAATCCTGCGTGAAGGTCATGCATCTGTAGAAACAGATCATATCGAGAAATTTACTGAAACTGGGATTCAGCTGAAATCAGGTAAATATCTGGATGCGGATATTATTGTGTCTGCTACTGGTTTAAATATTCAGATTCTGGGTGGTATTCAGGCCACGATGGACGGCAAGCCTTTGGATACGTCGAAGCATATGCTGTATCAAGGGGTCATGCTCAGTGATGTGCCAAATATGGCGCTGATTATTGGTTATATCAATGCTTCCTGGACCTTGAAAGTGGATATTGCCGCAGAATATATCTGCCGTCTGCTCAATTATATGGATCAGCATGGTTATGATGAAGTGATTCCAGAAGGGGATGCTACGGAATTACTTGAAGATACGGTGATGGGTAGTTTAACTTCAGGCTATATTGCCCGTGCCGCAGATGTGATGCCGAAACAGGGTAAGCATGCACCTTGGAAAGTATCTAATAACTACTTGGCAGACCGTAAAGAGCTTAAAACGGCATCTTTTGAAGATGGAGTATTGAAATTCAAATCGAAATCCAGTGCTGTGCCAGCCAAGCCAAGATTGGTGTCTTAAGTATAGACATAGATAAAAGGAGTACCTGATGTACTCCTTTTTCATATTTCAAATTAGAGTGATCTGGAAATCAGTTCCTTCATGATTTCATTGGTTCCTGCATAAATGCGGTTCGCGCGATTATCCAGGTACGCTCGTGCAATCGGATATTCCAGCATATAGCCATAACCGCCATGTAGTTGTAGGCATTCGTCAACCACTTTGCTATACAGTTCAGAAATTTTGTATTTAGCAGCTGCGGCGGCATCAACTCCCAATTTTTGAATAAGCTGTAGTTGCATACAACGGTCCAGATAAGCTCGGCAGATTTCAATTTCGGTACGCAGTTCTGCCAGTTTAAAACGGGTATTTTGAAAAGCGCTGATCGGTTTGCCAAAGGCTTGACGTTCTTTGGTGTATTTTACCGTATGTGCGAATGCCGCTTCTGCCCCTGCCTGACATATGATGGCCACAATTAACCGCTCCCAAGCCAGTTCTTTCATCAGCATCATAAAACCCATGCCTTCCTGACCTAGCAGGTTTTCTTTAGGCACACGGACATTGTCAAAGAACAGTTCACAGGTATCCTGACCTTTCATGCCGATTTTATTTAAGGGTTTACCTTTACTAAATCCTGCACGATCTGCTTCGACCATAATCAAAGAAAGATTGGCAGAGCCTTTCTCACTATGACCCGTCTTACATACCGCAATTGCCGTATCACAAAGATAGCCATTGGTAATGAATATCTTGGAACCATTAATCACATACTCATCACCCTCTAATACAGCACTAGTGCGTACTGCCTGCAGGTCGGAGCCAGTTCCAGGTTCGGTCATCGCAATTGCCGTGACCACTTCACCTGTAGCCATTTTCGGGAGCCATTGCTGCTTTTGTGTTTCATTGCCAAAGTTCAGAATATAATTGGCCACGATATCGGAGTGCAGTGAAAATCCTGTCGCAGAGTCGCCTGCATAGGCCTGTTCCTCGATCAGGATCATACTGTATAAACGATCCACCCCTGAACCGCCATAAGCTTCAGGCATCGTGGCACAGAGAAGGCCAAGTTCACCGGCTTTATTCCAGAGCTCACGATCGACATGCTGTTGCTGTTCATATTTTTCTGTATGAGGAATCACTTCCTTTTCATAGAATTTACGGACCGTCTCCCGAAAGGCTTCATGTTGATCATTGAAAAGCTGACGTGGCAGCATGCTGGCCAATGGACGGATCGCGCTCGAATGCATCTTATAATTTCCTTATTGTGATGTTTTATTTAACTTAAGATAGAGCAGACGAGGGAACAATGAGCTGAATGTTCAAATCTGGGGAATCTACTGATGCTTTTGGTCATTTGTATGAAATACCTCGAAATTCAGCAATGGCTTAAGGTAAACTACTCAGGTTTGTAACGAGTTGGGAAAATTCGATGACTGATGACATCACCTTAGAAGAGCGCAAAGTGATTTATCGCGCGCGTCGTGGCTTGAAAGAGATCGATGTATATTTTGATCCCTACGTGAAAAACTATTATCTCACTGCTGATCCCTTCGAAAAACAGATGTTTGCTGAGCTGGTTGCACAGGAAGATCCAGACCTGCTGGACTGGTTTATGGAAGTGTCTGAACCCCCACGCCCTGAATTAAAAGATTTTATCAAGAAGCTTAAATTTTACGTTCATGGATAATCGTTGTTTCAAGCTGAAACGCAGCAAGTGTGCGCTGGTGTTTCAGCTTTTTATTTTCGCTGTATTAATGTTCCTGCTGTATCAGTTATTGCCTGTGATAATTTGGCTGGTTTGTGGCGTCATCGGAGTGGTCATCTACCAGTTGTTTTATCGTAAGACACCGCACATTGAGCAGTTTGAATATCTGGATGGACGTGAATGGTCACTGACAGCAGCTGCGCAAGGCACACGGCGAGTGTTGATCAGTCACGTGATTGATCACCAAGCTTATATCGTGGTGTATTTCCAGCATGCAAAAGCACGTCCGTTGCTCATCTGGTGTGACCAGTTGCCTTTTAAACAATGGAAGTCTTTGAAAGTTTTGACAAAAATACTTTAATTGTCCGACAAATGATATTCCGAAATTTTAAATAAATTGATTAAAAATAAAGATTTATCCGCTAACCCCGCTTGAATTGTCAGACAAAAAATCACATTTCTCTGTAAAAACAATGAATTGTCTGACAATTTTTCAGCTGCTTTTTTTATAAGCAGGTACATTTAAGTCACCAACAGCGAACACAGGAGATCATGATGGAATTTCCAATGTGGATGTTTTTGATCGTTGCGATTGTGATGGCCCTAGTCATAGGACGGCTGGGAACGGTGCTGAAGGACAGATTTTCACCTAAATAACAGAATTAAGCTCGAGAACCTATTTTCTTCTCAGCTTGCCAAGTTGATAAGTAGCATGTGCTGAACCGTCGCAATGCTACTTTTTTTTGCCCAAAATTTGGGATTTTATCTACTGCAGTCAATTGCAGCTGGGCAATTTAATGGCAAAGTGTCTGGTCTAAATTAGAGTAAATACTCTTTTATTCGTTATATGCTTCTGATATGTTTAGCAGAATAATGGACATAATCACAATTATAGAGGACAGGAAAATGTCGAGCGTCCGAAAAATATGCCAAGGTATGGCGACCATTGCAATAACAACAACAGTTCTAACAGGATGTTCTCAGGTCATTAAAACCGGTGCCAATGTGGCGCTGGGCTTCACTGAAAAGCATATTGTTCCACCAATCCTGGCGATGGATGATGCCGAGATGGTGTGTAATTCCGGGAATTCTTTAACACCAGCCATCATGTCGACCAAGGAAATGGGGGCTGATCCGACTCGTGTTGCGGTACTGATGTACTCCGCAGCGGGGATTTGTGCCGAGCAGAAAGCGCTGGATGCAGAGCTACGGTATCTGCGTGCTTCTAAAGTCAATCAGGTGACTGAAGCTCAGGATGCGCGGATTGAGCAGAAACGGTGGGCTGCACTGGCTGCACAACGTCAGTACACGGGTTATCAGTTATTCCAGACCCGTTATGAGAAAAAATATAAAAAAGCGCTGGGTGAAGGCTGTCCACGCATGAACAGTGATATTGAACAGACAGTTTATCTGCTGGGCATGCTGAGTGGCTTGCAAGCCATGACCAATGACATTAACTCGGGTGGGGCTGTACAAGTACCTAAAGATATTGCGGCTGTGGTTGAGCGTGGCATGACCTGTCTGGATAATACCAAATTCTGGGGCGCGCCAAATGCAACCCGTGCTGTGATCTGGACTTTATTGCCAGGGGCAGGTGATGGAAAACCTGATCCTTACCAAACTCTGAAACAGTCAGTACAAATCGGTGAGCAAAAAGGTGTACGTTTATCACATGCCTTATATGCTGTAGCGGCACAGGCCAGTGGGGATGATGCCAAAATTCGTGATGCGTTAAGAACCTTTGATCAGGCACGTAGTGATGAAAAGCCAGTCAATCCTCAGTTCAAGCTGATCGACAGTATGGCTGCCATTATGGTGAATGGTATTTCTGACCGTTACTGGACTGAAAATACCGGTATTCGTAGTGCAGATGATGGCATGCAGACCTTCTGGGATGAAACAGATAATTCTTCAGAACTGGATGATCTGTTTAGCGCTGACCTATAATTTAATGAAAAATTAAGTGAATGATGCTCATAGAGGTCATTTTCAATATGCTGAAAGGAGTTCAAGGAGCCGATGCAAGATCAACATCTTCGACGAAAAATTATTTTTCTGGCGGCTTTTGTCTCTCTTTCAGCGAGTTTGCAAATCTTTAACGATGCTTTCATCTACTGGCAGGAAAGCCTGCTCGGAGAATTCTGGCGGCTCTGGACTGCGCACTGGGTGCATGTCGGCTGGGCCCATTATTTTCTGAATATCCTTGCCTTTATCTGTTTACCTTTCATTTTTCCCCGTGCATCTGTGTGGCATTTCGTCTCGATTCTTTTGATTCTGCCGCCGTTGATCAGCCTGAGTTTTTATTTTTTCCTGCCAAATATTGAAGCATATGCAGGACTATCCGGGGTATTACATGGGGCCTATGTCGCAGTCGCCTGCGTGCATCTACTTTATCAGCGTGAACGTGGGTTTGCCGTAATGGTATTATTTTTAATCTTTGCCAAACTGATTTGGGAAAATACCATTGGAAATCAGGAAACTGCACAACTTATCGGCAGTCCGGTACTGGTCGAAGCGCATTTATTAGGGGTGATCTGGGGAGTGGTAGTCGCATTGCTCTATATCTTGGGCAATTATGTCCAGGATAGCTGAAACTGTTGGCAGAAAAGACAAAAAGAAAAGATAAATTGTCATTTTTATTCTGCTGATTTTCATGCAGAGTCAAAACAGAAAATAATGATACTGACCCTTGTAAAGGAATTTTCGGGGCAGACAGGAAGACCAGCGCTTAAAAGAATGTAAGGCGCGAAAACAAGAATAGGAAAATACATGCACAACGATAATCAAAACAGATCAGGATTAGGTCTGTTACGTTATATCTGGACAGAGTGGATCTCGACCTTTGTCGTGCTCATCTTGCTCTTACTGACCTTAGTGATTGGAACCGGGGAAATGATTCATGGTCAGTTACTGCGTATGGGCGAGCGTCTGTATGGTGATCCGGCGACAGGCATGCAATATTCGTTTTTGCGTGCTGAACCGAAAGCACCACAATGTGATCGTAATATTAATGTCGATCAAAAAGTTCAGGAGCAGATGAAAGCAGATGCCGCCGATGAATATGCCGATTTCTTCGGTGTACGTTCTGAAGCGGATGTGCGTGCTGCAGTGATGCAGGCACAACAGGTTTGTGAAGAGTCTTACCAGTTCTATGACAAGGCGATAACGCATATTGAAGCGCATCCAAGTATTCGTGCCTATCGCAGTTTTGAAACTTCATTCTTTGGCATTTTCAAGTTCGGGACTGAAAACCGTGCCTTGCTGCTCATCATTATGGTGGTATTTGCTGCAATCAGCGCGACATTGAAAACCCATCATATTGGTCTACGTAGTCCAGCCACTCGTATCGACTTTAAAGTCTATTCTGTGGCGATGCTGATCGCGAACAGTTTCCTGGTCTATTCTTCCTATAGCCAATATATGTCGGTGCTGAATTCCGGGGTGCCAATGGGAGACATGAAGTATGTCTACTGGCTATGGATGATTCTCTTTGGGACATTGACCCTGATCAGTTTGTATCAAGTCATTAAGCCACCTCAGGCGACCCGAGAAGGGGGCAGTTTCGGGCTGGCTTTCTTAAGCGTGCCACTGTATGCCTATATGGCCATCAGTACCGGGTTTAACTTTGTCTTCTTGATGGATTACCCGATGGGTCAGGGCATCTATCTGGGGCAACTGGTTGAGTTTTCGAGCATCTTCCTAAATCTGGCCTTATTTATCTGGGCCGGTATGTTGCTGAAACAAACCCGTGTCGTAGACATGTTCCTCAATATCCTGCGTCCATGGAATCTGGCGCCAGAAACCTTGACCTGGTTAATCCTGCTGGCAGCTGCATTACCAACCGCTTATACCGGTGCATCCGGGATTTTCGTGATTGCTGCAGGTGCGATCATTTATAAGGAAGTGTGGAATGCCGGTGGTCGCCGTCAGTTTGCCTTGGCAGCAACCGCCATGTCGGGTTCACTCGGTGTGGTATTACGTCCATGTCTATTAATTGTTGTGGTGGCTTCACTGAACAAGGAAGTGACGACAGATATGCTGTATCACTACGGTGTCTACGTCTTCTTGCTCAGTTCAACATTGTTCCTGATCATTTCGCTATTCTTTGCTGAAAGCAAGTTCCGTATTGCTGCACCTGGTCTGGCTGCACCACAGTCTGCACGTGCCTTTGTAAATGTGATTCCTTATATCGTGATTTTCATCCTGATCTGGCTGTTCTACAAATATGCCTTGTCTACAGATCTGAATGAATTTACTGCGCCTGTCATGATGCCAGTCATTCTATTGATGATCGTGCTATTTGATAAGTTGCGTCACGAGCCTGCACCATTACCGCCAGTGGGACATTGGGATGAAACCTTAACCACCACCTTAGGTTCAGCAAATACGCCTGCAATGGCGACCGCGGGTACAGCCATTAATGCTGAATATCGTGAAGCAGACCATATTGAGCAGCAGGGCAGTGAGCTGGCTGTAGACCATGGTGTAAAACGTTCGGCTGTTGGTGAAAGCCTGCGTCAAGTTGGCTTCTGGAAATCATTACACATTTCGACCAGTGAAACGGTTGGACACATTGGTGCGCTGGTGATCCTGATGGCACTGTCTGTCAGTGTGGGCGGCCTGCTGGAACGTATGGAAATTATGGAAGCGTTCCCGACAGATATTAGCAGTACCATTCTGGTGATTTCCATGATTGTTGGCCTGATGGTGTTCGTTGGCATGATCATGGACCCATTCGGTGCGGTGATCCTGATTTCAGCAACCGTTGCACCAGTCGCCTATCAGTATGGAATTCATCCTGTGCATTTCTGGATGATTACCTTGATTGGTTTTGAGCTGGGTTATGTGACACCGCCAGTTGCCCTGAACCATCTGTTAGCAAGGCAATCCATTGGTGATGCTGAGGTGGCCGAGGCGGATGCAGAAGTTCGACATAAGTCCTTTTATTACCGTTATGAGCGCTGGATTTTACCGATGATCGTGTTACTGCCAGCGATGCTGATCATTGCCTATGTACCTTATGTATTTAAACTCTTCGGCTGGTATCAGTAATTTAAGCAAATAAAAAAAGCACCTTCGGGTGCTTTTTTTATTGTGGCCTTAACGCAGCCTAAGCTTATTTTGTAAAACAGGACTGCAAAGTAAAATCCCACAAAAAATCAGCCCTAATCCGAGCAGGCTATAGAGATCCGGAACTTCCTGCCAGAATAAATAGCCCCATAAGCCAGCGAAGAAAATCGCAATATAGTTCACTGGTCCAATCTGACCAGCAGGTGCCAGTTTATAAGCATTGGATAGAAATAACTGGCTGGTATTTGCCAATAAACCGGCTGCAATTAAATAACCGAGTTCAGTCAGGGTATAAGGACGCCAATGCCAGAACATTGGAATCATGGAAATCAGGGTGCCGATCAGACAGAAATAAAACACAATTCGTTCTGGTGGTTCAGTTTGGGTCAATGCGCGAACCGTGACAAAAGCCATAGCAGCCAAGAAGCTGGCACTCAAGCCAATCACAGACATTAGGTTAAATAAACCGGAATCAGGCTTAGCTACGCACAACACGCCAATAAAACCGATCGCAGCAGCCAGTAACATGCTTTGAGTGACTTTTTCTTTTAGAAACAGCCAAGCAATCAGCGGAATAAAAATTGGTGAGGAATAGGTAAAGACCATGGCATTGGAGAGCTTTAAATGTGCAATGGCATAGAAAAATCCATACATCGCCGTCAGACCTGCGACAGAACGCCAGGTGTGCATCCAGAGTTTTTCAGTTTTAAAAAAGTTAATGCCTTTATTGAAGATTAAAGGAAGAAAAATAAACAGGCCGACAAAATTCCGGAAAAATACCACAGTGGCATTGTCAACGGTGTGTGAGGCGAAGCGGATACAGACGCCCATGACTGAAAACAAAAAAGCGGAACAGGTCAGAAAGACAATTGCCTTAACCAGATGCGAGGGGGAGGCTACACTCATGAGGGAACTTAGCTAGAAAATCTGTGGATATTCTAGCTGAAAATCCCTAACTCATTCTGACTATTGTGCCAGTTGTGCTTCGAGTAACTTGATTTGTTCCTCTTTGAGTTTAATCAGCTCATCCGCATCACTATGCTGTTGCTTCAGGCTTTTTTCCTGCTCATTGAGCTGTTGCTGAATATCTTCCAGTTTGGCAATTTCTTCTTTCGCCAAAGTGGCATTTTCAGTGACTTCTTCTCTTATAATAGAGGCATCGACCAAGACATTTTCAGAAGTAGGCACAATTTCTTCCGGTTCAGGTTCTGCTTTAGGTGCAGCTTGTGTCACCGGTGCGTGCATCAAGTCACCCTGATGTGCCGGTAATGTTTCATTTTGCGTGAGAAAAAACTGTGTAATTATTAAAACAGCAATAATCACAACAATTAATCCACTCACTATTCCCCATAAAAGTTTAGGATTTTGTCGATGATCTAGAGTCATTTAGGTTCCCGAAATTATTCTTTTGGCTGACGGGGTTTAAACTGAATCACACCAATTTCATCCGGAACGGCTGGTGACTCAGGTTCCTCGATATGGGTAGGACGGTTTTCTTCATACCCACATTCGATACATTCAATCCATTCAGCTTCACCAGAGGTCAGCATAACGATCCGATCCAACGCCTGACATTTAGGACATTTTGCGCCTGCAATGAAACGACGTTTGATAGCCATCATACTCACCCTGTGATTTACTTAAAAACGTAGTTTAAGCGTTTTTAGAGCGGTTCGTCCAACCTTGATGACGTAACAAAGCATCTATTTTTGGCTCGCGTCCGCGGAAATTGATAAATGCGTCAAGTGCTGTATCTTTTCCGCCAACTGCTAGAATTTTTTGTCTAAACTGCTTTCCGGTTTCAGTGTTAAAAATTCCTTCTTCTTCGAAGCGATCGAAGGCATCACTGGCCAAAACTTCTGCCCATTTATAAGAATAATAGCCCGCTGCATATCCACCCGCGAAGATATGACTGAAGCTGTGCTGGAATCGGTTATATGCTGTAGTAGGTAAAACGGCATATTTTTCACGAATCTCGTTTAAGGTTGCCTGAATCTGTTCAGCACTCAATGCCGGATTGGCACGGTGAATGGTCAGGTCGAATAAAGCAAATTCCAGCTGACGCAAAGTTTGCATACCGGACTGGAAGAAACGGGCATCTAATAAAGCTTTTAACAAGTCAGCAGGTAAGACTTCCTTGGTTTCGATATGTTCGCTGAGCAGGTTTAAACTGTCCTGATCCCAGGCCCAGAATTCCATAAACTGGCTTGGTAGTTCGACAGCATCCCAATCCACGCCATGCGTACCAGCCACGGCAATATTGTCCACCTCTGTCAGCATATGATGCAGACCGTGACCAAACTCATGAAACAGGGTAATCACTTCATCATGAGTCAGTAGTGCAGGGCGGTTACCCACAGGTGGAGTAAAGTTTGCTACCATATAACAGATTGGTTTTTGCAGGCCTTCAGCAATTTGCATGCGTGAACGGAAGCCGCTCATCCAGGCACCGCCACGTTTGCCCTGACGTGCATAGAGATCGAAATAGAAACCGCCAATCACTTCGCCCTGATCTTCCAGTTCAAAATAACGCGTATCTGGATGCCAGACTGGCGCTTCACGTTCAACCACCTGAATGTCATATAAACGTTTCAGGATACTGAACAGGCCTTGCAGAATTTTTGGAGCCGGGAAGTAGGGTTTTAGCGATTCCTGAGACAGATTAAACTGCTGCATTTTCAGCTTTTCAGAATAGTAACTGCTGTCCCAGGGCTTTAATTCAGTAATACCATCTTTAGCAGCAATGGCTTTCAGTTCAGCCACTTCCTGTTTAGCAGGCGCACGGGCATGTTCCGCCAGATCACGCAGGAATTCATCAACAGCTTCGACATTTGGCGCCATTTTGCTGGCCAGTGAATATTCGGCATAGTTATTAAAGCCTAATAGTGCTGCCATTTCCTGACGTAATTTCAGGATTTCTTCCATGATGGCTGTATTGTCAAATTCAGTCTGTTCGGACTGATCTGACGCGCGTGTGGTATAGGCTTTATAGAGTTCTTCACGCAGGCCACGATCTTCGGCATGAGTCATAATTGCCAGATAAGACGGGAAATCTAAAGTGGCAACCGGCTGATCCAGTTCACGTTGCTGGCCATACTGTTTTAAGAGTTCAATATTGCTTTCAGACAGGCCCGCTAATTCTTCTTCCTTAAGCGGTCTGAAATAAGCTTGAGTTGCATCCAGTACATGATTGGAGAAATCTGAGGAAAGTTGTGACAAACGTGCAGAAATTTCTGCATAGCGTTTTTTGGCTTCACCCTCTAGAGCCACACCTGACAATTTAAAGTCACGTAGCGCCAGTTTAATTGCACTTTGCTGAGCTTCCGGCAGTTCATTGAAGACCGGTGCATCCTGTACATGCTGATAGGTTTGATATAGCGCCGTATGCTGGCCCAACTGGGTATAGTAATCACTTAGACCCGGTAATAATGCCTGATAGACATCACGGGTTTCACTATTATTCATGACTGCGTTGAGATGCGACAAAACACCCCAGGACTCGCTCATATTATTTTCTAGCGTGTCGACCTGTTTCAGAACAGCAAGTTGTTCCTGGACAGTATCAGGTGTCTGGTTCAGTTCATTTAGAAATTGCAAACCTTGCTGAATGCAGTTTTCAATTTTTTGTTTAAGATCTGCCAGCGTAATCTGATCGAATTGTGGAACGGGTAAAGTTGCTTTTTCTAATGTCATGTCGTTTCTGCCGAAGTCATTTCCTGTGTTAAATCTAGATGTAGGGCTTATTGGCAGGGAAATCAAGCATACGACGGTATTATTTATTCGACTTCAGACTGGATCCTGATCTCTTGAATTTCATGCACAATGCTGCCTAAATTACTTGTTGTAAGCTTAAGCTGTAGTTCAACGGGTTTATTTTGATAAAGCAGAAACTCAGAAGCAGATAACTCCATAACCGGTAAATGTCTATATTCTGTGTCAAAGGCATAAGAGATATGATTTCGAACACCTTTGAATTTCCCAGCCTGAGTAGTAATCGAAATACTGTTAGTTTCGCCTGTTAGCTTCGTATAAAGATAGGGTGGATAGGTGGTCAGATTAATCCAAAGTGCTGAGATCATGACCGAAGGAAAGATAAAAAGACTATAAAATTTGGGGCACTTTCTGAAATTACGCCAATGATAAGGTGGAAACCATAAACCATGCTGTTTGAGTCTTATAAAATACAGCAATATTCCAATACATATGACACAGCTTATAATCAATGCAAAATAATTCGTAAGTGGCGTTGCTACAAAATTAAAATACTTGAGTGCAATAAAGTCACTGAGGATCAAAATCGTAAAAATTAGAATCGCATAGATATGTAAATGCTGTTTATTATTTGATGCAATAAGCATGATATTTTTTTAGTCGTTATTTAACTGAATTATAAAATAAAAAAGAGCGCCGTAGCGCTCTTTTTTATGATCATCAGAAATTATTCAGTCTTGGCTTTTGCATTCGACTTTTTCTTTTTGATCTTGGCTTTTTTCTTTACTTTATCTTTAGCCTTTGCTTCAGACTTTCCTGCAGATTTTTTAACAGGCTTTTTGCTGTAGGAACTGGGCTTGGATTTGTCTTTTTTGCGTCGTATGGGCTGTTCTCCATCATCACTGGGCTGGGCTTTTTGCGCACGCTCATGATTATTGAAGACTTCCTCTTTTGCTTCCGGACGTGGTGCAGGTTTTTTTTCTGCGACACGTGGAGCACGGGCGCGAATTGGACGACCCGCATGAGTCAGTTGCTGGATCAATTCAAAGTCAATTTTGCGTTCTTCCAGATTGACTCCAGCGACCTTGATCTTGACTTCATCACCCAGACCAAAGATCTGGCCACGGTTCTGGCCGACCAGACTCTGGCTGCTTTGATCAAAGACAAAGAAGTCATCGCCCAACTGGCTAACATGCACCATACCATCGACATAGAGGTCTTTCAGCGTGACAAACAAACCAAATTCAGCCGTTGCACTGATAATTCCGACGAACTCTTCACCAAGATGTTGCTGCATATAGTGACATTTCAGCCAGGTCGTTACAGAGCGGGAGGCTTCATCAGCACGGCGTTCTGTCGCTGAGAAATGCTCACCGGCATCATCTAAAGATGCACCTGAAATTGGATATGGCTTTTTACTCAAATGAGCTTTGATAGCACGATGTAATAACAGATCCGGATAACGGCGAATTGGAGAGGTGAAGTGTGTATACGCTTCATAGGCCAGACCAAAGTGGCCAGCATTGTCGGCACCGTAATAGGCTTGCATCATGGAACGTAATAACACGGCATGAATACTTGGCGCATCAATCCGGTCTTTGGTCGCTTCAATCACCGCTTGATAATCGGCTTGTGTTGGCTGTTCCGGGAATGGCAGACCCAGCAGTTTCACGAAATCACGAACTTTCTGGATACGTGAGAACTCAGGGGGTTGATGCACCCGGTACAGCATCGGTATTTCATTTTTCAATGCATATTCAGCTGCTGCAACGTTGGCTAGCAACATACATTCTTCAATCAGCTTATGCGCGTCATTGCGGGTACGTGGCAGAATCTCATTAATACCACCCAGCTCATCGAAAGTCATATAGGTTTCAATGGTTTCGAATTCCATCGCATTACGTTCAGCACGTAAGCCTTTTAGAATCTGATACAACTGGAACAGGGTATTTAGTGATTTACGTACACTACGATCTTCAGTGATTGCTGTACTGTCACCTTCAAAATACTTCGCGACCTGATCATAGGTCAGACGTGCCTTGGAATGCATGACTGAAGGATAGAATTCATACCCGGTCACTCGGCCAGCACGTGACAGTTTCAGGTCACAGACCATGCACAGGCGATCGACATTCGGATTTAATGAACACAGGCCATTAGAGAGTGCTTCAGGCAACATTGGTAAAACGAAGTGTGGGAAATACACGGATGTCCCGCGTTCTTGCGCTTCATCATCCAGTGGTTTGCCCGGACGTACATAATGACTCACATCAGCAATTGCCACGACGACACGATAGCCACCACCCGGACGTTTTTCTGCATAAACCGCATCATCAAAGTCACGTGCATCTTCGCCGTCAATGGTGACAAGCGCTAAATCACGTAGATCGACACGGCCGTCACGGTCTTTGGCAGAAGGCTCTTTAAAGCTTTCCGCTTCTTTCAAGACTTCTTCAGGGAATTCATATGGCAGGCCATATTCCAGAATAGTCTGTGGAATGATGATTTCGGTATCGGCTTTGTCTGCCATCGACTGCACAATATGGCCAGTCGCAAATTCTTCTTTAGTCGGGTAGGTGTCAATTGCCACGCGGATTGAATCGCCGACTTTGACCTGGGCATGCTCGATCAGCTCTTTTTCTAGAGTAATAGGCTGATGTGCATTTGGATTAGCTGGCTGAACAAAATATTCGCCTTCATATTCAGACACTTTACCAATGATCTGTTTGACACGATGCTGCAAGACTTCGGTAATAAAGCCCCAGGCTTTGCCTTTGCGGTCTACTGAGGTCTGACGGACTTTGACACGGTCACCGTTAAAGACCTGACGCAATTCACGCTCAGGTAAGAGCAGGTCATCTTCACCTGAAATATTGGCTGTGCCGCTTCCCTTGGAGTTGATATACACCGTTGCTTCATGCTCAGGCTGTTCCGCCGCGATCTGGAACTTGTAACCGTCTTTCATCAATTGCCCGTCACGTACCATCGCAATCAGACGATGGCTCAGGGCATCAATACTTTTTTGATCGGCAATTTCAAAATATTCCACCAGGTCGGCATGGGACAGGGCAGTTTTTTCTTCTATAGTTTCGAGAATCAGGGTACGGCTTGGAATAGGGTTGTCATAACGTTCGGCTTCAGCTTTTGCTTCAGGATCGACCCAATTTTTCATCATATCTTTAAAGTGTCCTTGGAGATAGGTTTAGCATAAGTCATGTCAGTGCAGACTGCACGTAAATGATTGCAATAATCTGTTTAAGTTTTCGATTTTTGGCTAATTTTAGATAACTGGAAATTTATCGGGTTTTTCAGGACTTAAATGACTAAAAACAGGGAAATTGTTTAAAAAGTATTTAAACGAGCAAAAATATGCAGTTTTTTTTCAAGCTGTGCTTGCAGTGCTATGCCGAAATTTGTATTATGGCGGCACGTTACGGTGAGATGGGTGAGTGGCTGAAACCACGTCCCTGCTAAGGACGCATACGGGTAACTGTATCGAGGGTTCGAATCCCTCTCTCACCGCCACTTTACTTATGTCGCGCTCATAGCTCAGCTGGATAGAGCACTTGGCTACGAACTAAGGGGTCGGGAGTTCGAATCTCTCTGAGCGCACCAATAAGTAAATCGGAAAATAACGTAGTCTAATAAAGACGACACAAGTTACGCGCTCATAGCTCAGCTGGATAGAGCACTTGGCTACGAACTAAGGGGTCGGGAGTTCGAATCTCTCTGAGCGCACCAACTTGAACAATGAACCGCACATGTTGCGGTTTTTTTGTGCCTAAAATTTACAGAATCCGCCTGAATCACAGGCTAAAAATAAATCCTAGATAACTCAATAAAAATAAGGGCATGGTGATGAGAAAAATTATTGTCCAGGAATTTCTAACTCTAGACGGTGTAATGCAGGCACCCGGCGGCCCGGAAGAAGATACATCTGGTGGCTTTCAATATGGTGGCTGGGTGGCGCCGTATTTTAGTACTGAACCCGATCCAGTATTTGATCGCATCATGCAAAAATGGATGCAGTCCACCGATATCCTGATTGGTAAGAATACCTTTCAGATTTTTGAACCCTACTGACCGAAGCATGCTGAAGACTGGCCAGGAATTAATGAAGTGAATAAATATGTGCTATCCACCAGTTTGGATCACTCGGACTGGCAAAATACGATCTTTCTAAAAAGTATTGATGAGATCATTAACCTGAAGGCTTCAGGGGAGGAGGATCTTCGGGTGTATGGCAGTGCCGCAGTGGCACAGGCCCTTTTTAAACATGATCTTGTGGATGAACTCTATTTAATGACCTTTCCTGTGATATTGGGCAGAGGAAAACGTCTATTTGCTGGAGACTCTATGCCAGCAGCATTTGCACTGACAGATCATCAAGTGACTTCAAATGGCGTGGTATTGAGCTGTTATCAGCGGGCAGGCAAGGTTAAAACTGGCCTGGTTGGAGAATAGCTCTATTAGGCTGTGAGCAAATGAATATGAGGTCACTGAAAGATTAATTTAGCTAATCCTGAAATTTTGCCAAGTCTGGGTTATTGCTTTTAACTCTAAATTCGCAGGAATTTTCATCAAAAAAACTGAAATATTGTAGTATCGTTTAATTACTGTACGTTCGGTTATAATTTTATTAAAAAACACTTAACAAGTGCTGAAAACTCTATATAATGCACCCCATCAAGACGTCGCGCTCATAGCTCAGCTGGATAGAGCACTTGGCTACGAACTAAGGGGTCGGGAGTTCGAATCTCTCTGAGCGCACCAATCTTGATAAAGAATTCTGAAAAAACCGCACATTGATGCGGTTTTTTTACGTCTTTAGTTTTTAATTTTTCATATAAAAAACCAATAATTAGACATGAACTTAAGATTTTAATTTCTGCTGTACTTTTAAGGCATAGACGGTATTACCACCAACTGCCGGCAACATGTCATGATAGGGAAGGCTGCGCATGGCTTTCAGTAAAAAAGGCGCCTGATCATGAATTTTCATGGAACTGGTGATTTGGAATAGCGTTCCCTGAGATTGCGGCAAAAGCTCCATTCCACCCCGTACAAATTTTAAATCTCCGCCATTAGCATAGAACTGGTTTTGTAAGGTATTTGGCTGTTCAAAACGCATTTTAAAATTAAAGGGAATCTGAATGACGCCCAAGCCGACTGATACCTTGTAGTTGGCATCAATACTTTGCGGGTTGACTGGGTTCAGTTCCACTTTTTTGATCTGTCGCGGAAAGAGTTTCTGGCTGGCTTGAGCCGATAACCAAGGCTGCAGCTTCTCAGTCGGATGCGAGAAATATTGATAGGTGGTACTGAATCTTAGATTTTCTGAACTTTTGCCGGTCTTAACCTGATAATTGGGCAAAATAAAGCTGACAGGCTGTCCTGATTTTTGACTAAGCTGGGCAATTTTCTGAGTTTGCTGATTACTGAGCTGAACTTGAGGCACTGCCGTATTTAAAGCTATAGCGGAAGAATATTTAAAACGCTGCTTTAAAGCTTCAAGCAGAAAGGCATTGGTGCCGGCGGGAATGCCGAGTTTGGCTTCAGGCAGGGCATTTAGAATCTTGCTAAATAGAAAACCTTGTGGCTGGTTCAGATCGCCCCATTGCGTCACTGTCACTAAGGTTTTATTGGGAGCTAGTGCAAACCATTCCAGCTTTCCGGCCCCATAGGGAATTGGTGCATCCAGAATTAGTGTGCTGATACTGTTATTTTCCAGATGATGCTGCATCACTACAGTTTCTTTAAAGTTTAAGACCGGGATTGGAGTGGGAATATGCACCTGATATTTGACTTGTTGAATGCTCCCTTGCTGCTCAATTACTTTGGCGGATTTTAGGGTCGGAAACAGGCCGACATAATTCGGATAATGTTGCAGTAATTTTTCGACTTGTGCTTCGGATGCAGGCAAGACTACAGCCGCACTATAAAACTGGGATTTGCTACTAGAAGCCGTTTTAAAAGTCGGTAGATGGGTTTTGCTGGCAGGATGCGCATAAATCAGGATACGTTCGCCAGTGAGTTCAGCCAGTTGCTGAGAATTGCCTTGAAATACATCAAGACTGCTTGGCAGATTAGGGGTCCATGGCGTTATTTTTGCAAAAGCCGGTGAGATTGCACATAAGGTACTACTCATCAGCAGATAGGGGATTAATCCTTTCATCCAATATCCTGTTGTGTATTTTTTGTTTTAATCATGATTTATTTAAAACTAAATTCAGTTATTTCCAAAGCAAAGTTATGTAATTGATAGCATAAGCCATGAGTTTTAAGCATATTTTGATATAGTATGGATCAGGATTTTATATTTTTGATGTGATGCTATGACTGAGTCAGCACCAACTTTATCCACCCGTTATTATCTTACTTTAGAAGAATCTCAGGATGGATTTGCTCTGGCCACTTTTGGCAAAAAACAGATTTCACGCTTTCTGACGCCTTTGGTTAGCATCGGGATTATTATCTGGGGCTTCTCAATGGACCTGAATGGGGTTGGCCGTTATTATGTGGCATTGGGTGCCTTCTTCCTGATTTTACAGGGCATCATGCGCTACTGGTTCCTGCCGATGATGTTTAAGCGCCAGTTTGTAAAATATCAGTTTGGAAAAAGTGAACAAGGCATTGACCTGTTTCAGGACTATGCAGAAATTTTCAATAACGGACGTAGCAAGGTCGTGCATTATAATGAAGTACAAAGTTTTGCTATCGGCAAGCTGACCTATATGCTGGAACTGAAAAACCGTACAGTGGTGATTGTGCCAAAACGTGCCTTTAAAGATGGTACTGAGCAAAGCATTTTCGAAAATACCTTCAAGAAATAAGACAGATCAAGAACAGGAAAGAGATCATGAGTACACGCCCATCAAAAATTGTTTGTGTCGGTCGCAGTTATGCTGACCATGCCAAAGAGCTTGGAAATGCGGTACCTGATCGTCCTGTGTTGTTTATCAAGCCACCGAGTGCTTTGACTGCACTGGATGCTGGTATTGAATGGAATCCGGACTGGGGTAACTGTCATTATGAGTGTGAACTAAGTTTGCGTATTGACCGTACCTTAAGCAAGGAAAATGATCCTGCCAAAGTTTTGCAGGCAATTGGTGCTGTGACTTTAGGTCTGGATTTGACCTTACGTGATCTGCAGGATGACCTTAAGAAAAAAGGTCAACCTTGGGAACGGGCCAAAGCTTTTGATGGTTCTTGTGTACTTGCAGACTGGATACCGGTAGCCGATGTCATTACTGACTGGAAAGATGTGCACTATACGCTGGAGATCAATGATGAGCTGCGTCAAAAAGGCGATACAGCTTTATTGATTTTTGATATCGCAACTTTATTGGCAGACATTAGTCAGTTATTTACACTGGAAGAAGGTGATGTAGTGATGACCGGTACACCAGCAGGGGTGGCAGCCTTGCAATCTGGTGATCAATTGAAAATGACCCTAAAAGGCCAAAATCAGGATTATGTTTGGACGACATTTGTAAAGTAAGACCGGATTTTTGAGATCAAGGAGCCGAAGGGCTCCTTTATTTTGTTTAGAAAAGTGTAATGAGCAAGGGATAATTTATCAGACTGATCAGGCACGGTTGCCATTCAGTTTCTAGATATAAATTGGATAGCGTCTAAATCGTTTTTTATGCATCACTCTTTTTGCCTGAATCACCTCATCGTGTGTCTATTTTAAAGTATATCTTCTACTTCTAACATTTTTAGTATGTAGCGGCTCGAATCGAGAACAGGACTATATTTTTTGAATCATCGTCAGGCACTAGATGTCAAAGCATCTGCCATTATGTTTGTACTATGTATGTTGTGGGGTTTGCAGCAGGTCGTACTGAAATGGGCGGCCAGTGATATTTCTGCCCTGATGCAAATTGCATTACGTTCAGCCTTATCTGCACTTATGGTTTATCCTTTAATTCAGCAGAGTGTACGCCGTCAGCTTTGGAGTGCGCGATACTTATCTGCAGGTTTACTGGTGGGTGTGCTGTTTGCCGCTGAATTTTATCTGGTGGGTGAGGCGCTGCGTTATACCTCAGCTTCGCATACCATTGTCTTGCTCTATACTGCACCAATTTTTGTGGCTTTGGGCTTGCACTGGAAACTGCCGGCGGAACATTTGTCTCATGTGCAATGGGGAGGAATTTTTCTTGCCTTTAGTGGTATTGTGGTGAGTTTCCTGCTGCGCCCGCAGACAGGATCTACTTTACAATCTCATGCCTTATGGGGAGATTTTCTGGCGCTACTGGCGGGCGTGTTCTGGGCAGCCACGACCGTGAGTGTACGTTTGAGCTCGCTGGCTGAAGCGCCTGCAACCCAAACCTTATTCTATCAATTGCTGATCGCTGGCATAGTGTTATTGCCTTTGTCCTTTTTGACTGGACAAGCCAGTATTCAATGGACAACTTTGTCGATTTCCAGCCTGATTTTTCATACGGTGGTAATTTCCTTTGCCAGTTATCTAATCTGGTTCTGGATGTTGAAACATTACCTGGCTTCACGCTTAGGAGTATTTTCTTTTTTAACCCCAGTATTTGGCATGCTGTTTGGCGTGTTAATTCTAAATGAGCATGTCGAGATCAATTTTATTGTCGGGACCTGTATGGTGATGCTGGGCGTGATTCTGGTGAGTTTACAGGGATGGTTAAAGAAGCCTGAGCCTCAGATCAAGACTCAAACCTCTATATAAAAATCCGGTCAATGAAAATAACGACACTTAGTTTTTGGATTATAGCTTTAATGACAGCAAGGATGATTATCTGCTGACAATTGATCCAATTCATTTAAAAAAATCCTCTCAAAAGAGAGGATTGAATTTATTTACTGCGGAACAGTTCTGATAATGGAAAACTGAGCTTTTCTTCCAGAAACTGATCAGTTTCATTCAGTTTAGGTGAGAACTTTTGCATCCAGAGATCATCAGTATGCACATCAGTCAGATGCTGTTTGCGCGGCAATGGATAAGGAAGCTGTAGATAAAAATTCCAGAAGCTGACCTGATCCAGATCGCGTACCAGCACATATTCATTGTCATCTGTACGTTTAATCAGATTCTGTTTTTCAAACATGCTGACATAGCTAGGCCAGCGTCCAATTTCATCCCGTCCCAAAACTTCTAGTGCCTGGGCTTCACTGACACTTTCACCAGTTTTCTGCTTTTTATAAAACAGTTCTAATAGATCCAGCAACATGACGATTGGATGGCGCTTATTGTCCTGTCCAGATTCGAATGCAGTCAGGGCATAGCTGATTTCCACGCCCAGCAATACAATAATCCAGGACAGATAAATCCAGAGCAGGAAAATAGGGACAGCTGCGAAAGCTCCGTAAACAATTTCATAACTGGTAAAGTTTGACATCAAAAAGCCGAACAGGTTTTTCAGAAGTTCGAAGACGATGGCACTAAACAGACCGGCAATAAAAGCTGATTTGAGCGGTACACTCCGATTGGGAATAGTCCAGTTCAGAATAAAAAAGCCAAGCACGGTCAGAGAAAAAGATATTACCCAGAGAATAAAGGCACCATCCAGTTCATAACCGGCAAAGTTATTACTGAGAATATTCATGGAGGCCAAAGTAGAAGAAATCACAAAGGCGCTGCCCAGCAAAATTGGACCAAGTGAAATTATGGTCCAGTAACGCATAAAACCGATAATGCCACCGCGGGTTTCAGTCACACGCCAGATCCGGTTAAAGACCGTTTCGATACTACTGAGCATCAGTACTGTTGTGATAAATAAGAAAAGAATACCGATAATAGTTAAATTGCTGGACTTCTCCGTGAAGGCATTGAGGGCTTTATCGAAAGCGATCGTTGTTTTAGGTAAAAAGTTACTATAGATCAGCTGTTGGAGCTGTTGTCGTGCCGGTTCCAATGCTCTGATTGAAGAGATAATGACCAGAAACACGGTCAGCATCGGAACTACAGCAAACAGGGTAGTATAGGTCAGTGAACCAGCCTGCTCACGACATCGGTCAGCCTCGAAACGCCGTAGTACAAATAAAATAAATTGAAACCAGTGTTTTTCATAAAAAGGTAACTTCTTTAAATATTCAACGATCATGCGCTTTCAATCTCAATTTTTTTATTCATCATGAATTTTCATTCTTCAGCTTACCCAAAAAAGTTGCGAAATACCGTATAGTTTTATTTTTTTAAGTAATGAATAAGAACTTTATGCAACCTTATGTCCTTGTTTTATATTACAGCAAATATGGCTCAACCAAAGAAATGGCGCATCTGATTGCGAATGGTGTTGAAGCAGCAGGAATGGCTGTAAAAATTCGTACTGTTCCAAATATTGCGACCGTAGTGAAAGAAGCAGAGCCGAGTATTCCGGCAGAAGGTGATATCTACTGTACTTTAGATGATCTTGCCCAGTGTGCTGCTTTGGCATTAGGTTCACCCACCCGCTTTGGGAATATGGCTTCAGAAATGAAATACTTCTGGGATCAGACCACCAGTTTATGGCTGAATGGTGCTTTGCATGGTAAGCCAGCCTGTGTTTTTACCGCGTCAGGCTCAATGCATGGCGGACAGGAAAGTACTTTACTGACGATGCTACCGCCATTGTTTCATCACGGTATGATGATCATGGGATTAAGCAATGCGACACCAGCGCTGTCCAATACTAAAAGTGGTGGTACGCCTTATGGCGCAAGTCATGTGAGTGGCCCACGACATGATCAAGGTTTAAGCCAAGATGAGAAAATTTTGTGTGAAGTACAGGGTAAACGTCTGGCCGAGGTTGCTTTAAAACTCAATCAAGCTTAATAAGTTAATTAAAAAGGAAATGAAGAATCAGCTTCATTTCCTTGATTTTACTAATCTTCTTTTTGATCTTTTTGATCTTTTTGATCTTTTTGATCTTTTTGATCTTTTTGACTGAATCTATGTTTGCAATTCAGACACTGGTAATCCAGAAATAAGTTGCGATCTACGGAAACACCTGCTTTTTTACCTAAGAAGTTTCCGACCACCCCCCCAGTAATGCCGACACTGATTGCGCCTACGAAGGTTCCCACCGTGCCGCCTACAATTACCCCTAAAGGACCTGCGACTGTTCCAATGGCAGCACCAATTGAAGCGCCAGAGGCTGCGCCACCTACTGTGCCCGCAGTGGCACCAGCTGAGGTCATTAAAATACCACCAATTTTTTTCAGATTCTTTTCGTGATCGCGTAGCTCAATTTCCGTTGAACCACATTTAGGACATTGCATAGGATTTTCCATCAGCGATTAGTATTTATTCGTTTTAAGCAAATGTGTGATATGGAACCTTACTTAGACAAGTAATTATTCAGCACATCCGGCTCAACAGTATGTAGGTTCTGAATATTGAAGTCAGGAACATTTCATACCAATTTGATTCTAGTGGAATTTTATTCAGAGAAGTTTAGCTGAGTTGTAAATACATGCATTTTCCACTAAGAAACCGGTGAAACTGGTACAAGGACCTCCTATTACCGATATTTTTACCCCTTTTGATATGGCTTTATCCTGTTTAAAAGGGCAATTACGTAATGATGTCAGCTTCTCTGTGGGTGCGATTCTGGATCAAACCGGTAAAGATGTGGTGACCAATGGAGGTAGTGGGAAAATGGTCACTCAAGGCGCTGGAGATATGGTGCAGTCTGCTTTATTTCAGGTGGGAGTCAACTTAATGAACCGACGTGATCCCCGAATTATTGAAAGTGAAGCCAAGTGGGGGATTCGGGATCCAAGACAGATTCAGGCCTCTGATTATTATGTGACTGGCAGTATTAACAGTCTGGATTTTATTCCGGGGGGGTGGATTTGATATGCAGATTGCGGGTGTTGGCCCGAACTACAGTCAAACCCGTATTATGGTTGGTCTGGATTTATCTCTTACCGATACACGTACGAGTAAAGTCGTTACGAATGTATCGCTGCAAAAGCAGATTGCTGCACAGGATTATGGTGTCAGTGCCGGGCGGTTTACTGGACGTACCTTGTTAAATGTTCAAATCGGTAAAGGAGAACGTGAGGCGACTAATTTTGCTTTACGGCAAATGTTGAATCTGGCCACTTTTGAATTACTCAGTCAGGTCGTTCCACCTCCAGTCTTTGCAGGTTGCCGTGCGCAAATACCACCTGAATATGGTCAGCTTAATCTGACGCGAAGTTCTGTGGCTTTGCATAAGTACAAAAAAAGTCAGGAGCAAAATAGTATAGCGTCCAGTACTGCTGTTCAGGAGTCAGCTGCAACAGAATCTTCTTCATCCAATGAAAAAAATAAATCGACCAATTCACCGAGTAAGGATACGAAGCCACCTAAAAACAAAGAATCCGAAGTGATTCAGAATCCTGAAGCAGATCCTGAAATGAGTAAACAAGATTTAATTAAATATATCAGTAAGAAAAAAGCTTCATCTTCTTCAGGTGTAGTAAAGAACGAAAAAAATTCGCAAGAAACGAATTCTAAAGAAAAAGAAGAGGACAAGGTATCCATGTTGTGGGATGCCAATCCTGAAGTTATAGAAAATTACTGGTCAAGTTCTCAGCGTGATTAATTGACCAGTAAAAATGGGCTCGCTCCCATTATGAGAAAGAAATACTGAGCGAGAAGTATTTCAAAGCTAAAAAAGGAAAAACAACGATGAAAAACACGATCAAAACAATCGCTTTATCCGTCGCTTTCCTGTCTGGTGCAGGTATGGCATATGCTCAAGATGATGAAACACCAACTGAAGTAACCGTAGATACTGGTTTACAAGCGACCCTGGAGTCGATCTCTCAGCAGGTGGAAAATGGTTCTGCCTTGAATCTTGCAGTAAATACAGGTGATGTTGATGCCAGCGTCGATTTACAAGCATTAGGAGAGGTATCAAGAGAAGCACAGGATGCAATTAGTTCAATTGAAGGTACGATTGAAACTACAGCAATTGGCGCCGCGAATACAGGTAGTATTACACTAGAGCAAGGCAGCTTTAATAGCGTGATATCAGACGTATCAGATGAGACATATAACTATGACTTCAGTGAAGTTACCAGTGCAACTAATAACTCAGAAACTGTAGAAGAGCTCTCAGAGGTTGCTGATAGTTCAGACATCTCAGAAGTAGTGAGTACTACACTGGCGACCAACTACAGTGAGCAAATCAATGAAACTTTAAGTAATTATAGTGCCGCAAATATTGCTTACAATGCAGGTACCATTGATGCATCTGTAAGTGCAATTGCAGAAGGAACTCAAACTGCTGTTAACAACAGCATCACAACTACCGCCATTGGTGCTGTCAACAGCGGTAGTATTACTGTGACTGTCAAATAGTTTATTATTGAAAATAAACCAAGGGTCTAACTATTGGCAGATAGTTAGACCTCTTATTTTATAATAATATCAGTTTAAATTGTTGTTATTTGTCGGATAATAAATTCTTGAGGCTTTAGCTGTCTTGAAATTTCATAAGAAAAAGTCGGAGTACAATTATTTACGTGCAGTCGAAAATAGATAGTTTTATAGCTATGTTTTAGTTATTCCTAGCTAACAGAAATTAAAAAAATCCAATAAAAAAGAGTGCCGAAGCACCCTTTAAAATATTCATTTGTAAATTTAATCTCGAACAAATTCGACAGTACCATTTGCCAAAGATTTCACACGCGCTAATGATTCAACGCGGTAACCTTTTTCAAGTAACAAGTCACGGCCTGGCTGGAATGATTTTTCAATCACAATCCCGATCCCGACCACTTCAGCATTCGCCTGATGAATCAAGTCAGCAAGACCCAGTGCTGCCTGACCATTTGCCAGGAAGTCATCAATCACTAAAACCTTGTCAGATGAACTAATGTGTTTATTTGAAATGGCAATCGTGCTTTCAGTCTGTTTGGTAAATGAAAATACTTTAGAACGGTATAAATCATCTTTTAAAGTGAGAGACTGGTATTTGCGTGCAAAAATCACTGGAACACCAAGCTCTAAGCCTGCCATGACTGCAGGCGCAATACCGGACGCTTCAATGGTAATAATTTTGGTAATACCAGCATCTTTAAACAGACGCGCAAATTCCTGACCAATTTGCTGCATCATGATTGGATCAATTTGGTGATTTAAGAAAGAATCAACTTTCAAAACTTCTTCAGATAGAACGATACCTTCGGCTAAGATTTTCTGTTCTAGTGCGTGCACGGGAGAATCCTCAAGAGCAGGTGCTTTTTAAAGCAAAAGCGTATTGTAAAAAGCACCCAAAAAAAATCAAGCGAAATTCACCAAAAAACCTTAGTTCGTTTTACCGTTATAGCTGGTCAGCAATAAACCGTAAGAGGTTTTCTTGTCGACATGCGATACTTTGACTGGTAAGTAGTCCAGTTTCGGTGCTAACCAGAAAGTAGTTTCACGGCCTGGTTTGTTGTGTTTAATCACTACTTTAATGGTACTAAATGAACCATATTTGGTGCTCACCGTTTCTGTACCTTGTTTGACGAATTTACGGCCTTCCACTTCTTTGGCATCAGCAATGTAGTAATTCGATTTTAAACCACCATTTTTCAGGTCTTCACGAATCTGCAATTCAGCATTTAGCTCATCCAGTACATCTGCTCTCCAGGCAAAAGAACGTTTTTCATCATCTTTCTTGGTACTGATCGTTTTGCTAGAAGGATTAAAGTTAATACTCATGGTGTTGCTATGCACCAAAATCTTACTGGTACGGCTGAAACTGCTTGAACCAATTTTGCCATTATTGAAAGTAAAACGGCTGGTTTCAGTCGCTGAAGCAACGCCACCCGCTTTGGCTGCAAAAACATAGGTCCAGTTATTACCAGATTTGCTCAAGGTACGGGTAGCAGAACCCATATTTTTTCCATTGTAGCTAAACTGATAATTGGCTTGGAAAGGCGCCATGGCGAAGGTCTGGGTGGATAAACCAGTAAGTACCATTGCGGTAGTCAAGCCTGCAGTCACCCCTAAAGTTTTGAATACAGTTTTCGCCATAAAGAATTGTCCTGTGTAATTTCAGATAAAATTGATCACTTTCCACTTTTTATTATTTGGTCAAAATGTGGAAAATGAAGGGAGATTTTCAATAAAAATGTATATTTCATGTAGTTACTGGTGTGTTTGTTTAGGTATTGAATTACACACAGTTTAAGTCGGTTCTTTCTGTTTGATCGGTGTGACTTTATTGTCATCCATGTCGTCTTCGTCCCATTTCTCTTCTTTTTCCTGAGAAAGCTTTCTGAACAGGGCTGCAAGATTCACATTACCAATTACGACGAGCTCAGCTTCACGAAGTACTGCATGGTTCACATGAACCTTACCAAGCGTCTCAATCACCGAGCGGTTTTTACCTAACCAGCGGTTTAAATCCAGATGCAATAAATCATCTTTTACTTTAATAACGCCCAGTTTTTCCAGAATCATGCCAAGAGGGTCCTTATTCAGCACGCGCTGATAGAAAAACAGGGCGAATCGTACCCCCAGTTTATAAAAGACATTTGGGTATTTGGCTTCAATCAACTGGGTATCACTGATCTGTTCAAATACAATGAGCTGCGTATTCTTATTCAGCTCCATTTGCACCAGTTTTAAATCAACCGATAAGGTCACGTTCAGACCTTTATAGTCCAGCGTGGCATAGAGTCGTAACCAGTCATCATGCAGATCGGCATGCAGATCTTTCAGCATGGAAACATTGTCAGTGACAAAACGTTGAAATGTCGCATTCAGGAAAACTTGAGACAAAGGAAATTCGCGTTCATCCTCAATAAATCCTTCCGCCTTTTGATATGCCTGGCGAATTTTATTAGAAATATTGGAAATTAGCGTTTGCATCTTTAAGCGTCCTGGCAACTATATGTTTTAATTCGAAGTGTATCTTGTCGAATTGTATAAAAAATACAAGAGTTTCAGCTTGCAGTTTAGCAAAATAAATAGCACCATTTTTAGGGTTTTAGTTATGTAACGTTGAAGATTTGATGGGTTTGGCATTTTTAAAAGAAAAATGCAAAGCCGTTTATTTTTTAATTTTAAAAATGCTGTTTGGGGGATGGACTCAAGTCTGGGTTCGTAGCGATGAGATCAACCATGATATTAATGCCTCTGGTCAAAGCCTGGTGGAAAGATCCAATTTTTAATAGCGCCGTATTTGCAGCTGTTATTTTGCACGTGATTTTTCTCACGCTGGAATTTGGTATGCCACAAGATCAGGAGAGCATGACTAAAGAGATTGCGGTCAGTATTCGTCAAACTGATGAAAAAATTGAGCATGCAGATTTTCTGGCTCAAACTGATCAGCAAGGTTCAGGCAAATTTCGTGAAGCACATCGTATGTCGAGCGATATGCCTGCACCGTTGATGGAGCAAAAGACCGGAGAAGAGCAGCAAGAAAGTCCGGACATGTTGCAACAGCAGCGTGAATTAAGCTTTGAAGAAAAAGTGCTGATGACGACTTTAAGCTGGCAAAAACAGGCGGAAGAAAATCAGCGCAAAAAACTGCAGGAACAGTTACAAAGTCAGTTCCAGGCCAAAGCCGCTATGGTAGCCAGTCTTGAAGCCCAATATCTGCAACGACAACAAAACTTCAGTCGTCAGCAAAAAATTAAAACCGTAGATGGCATCCAGTCCAAACAGGATGTCTCTGCGGCTTATCTGGAAAAATTCCGTCAGAAAGTGGAGTTCTATGGTAACCGCTATTATCCAGACGCGGCCAAACAGCAGAATCTGGCAGGAGAGGTGCGCTTGATGGTGATCTTGAACCAGAACGGCGGAATCCGTGCAATTCGCTTAATTGACAGTTCAGGGCATAATTTGCTAGATGAAGCTGCAAAATCTTCAGTACGCAAGGCAGCACCATTCGGAGCATTTGATGCCAAGATGTCGGATATTTCCGAGCTGAGAATTATTCGAACCTGGCGTTTTGATCCGGCTGAAGCGGAGTTTGAGGTGCGTTAATCTGGGCGCTTCGCCTGTATATAACTACCTTGCTGAGTTCCATCGTCCCAGACCACATTTAAATGGTTTTCATCTATGGCTAGATATTTGGGAAATATCATCAAGTCCTGGTACTTTGGATCTGCTTTTAAGCCAATACACTCTTTATTTTGCCACCATGTTCCTTCGGCAAATTGATCCAGAGCACCATAGGCCAGATACCATTTAAAGGTACCATCTGCTTGTAACAGCAACTCCGAACCTAATTCCATAACTCCGTTTAAATAATAATGGCCTGCCCATGAGCTTTGGTTCTGTTGAAATTTAATTTTTGGGCACATGGGAATTGAGTGGGCATAAAGTGATGAACACAGCCAGGGAGAGAAAATAAGTAATGCAGTCGAGAACAATCTTTTCATTACGTTCTCCTAAAATTTTTGAAGCACAGTTCTTTGTTAAAGTTCATTATGTGCTTATGTATTTCTGGAAGAAATCATGAATGCGTAAGCAGATATTTTTTAAAACTCTGTATCTAAGAACAGACTAAGAAAATTATAAGTAAGGATCGATGAGTATTTAATTTAACTGTGCATCATAGCGCCGTAAAACTTCACAGACTTCCACGCTGAAATATGTATACCAGCTATATTTTCCTAGCTCTTGAGCGGCCTGATGTTCAGCATCTTCATGCCAGGCGCGAATATCATGAAGACTGTTCCAGTAAGAAAGCGCAATTTCCTGAGTACCTTCGGTTAAAGCTTCAAAATACTGGCAATGAAATTGTGAAAGGGCTCTTTCTCTCATTCGCTGGGCTGTTTCAAAATAACACTGATCTAATTCTTTAATTTGCGCTTTGAAAATCACGACATATTGCATGGAGGTTTTTATTTTATTTCTTAAATTGAGCTTATTATGAAGTGAATAAAATAAAAAAAGCGAGCCTTAGCCCGCTTTTTAATTATTGAATTTTAATCTCTTTCCAGATAAGGATTAGCAATACCCAGTTTGTCCAGAATCTCGATCTCAATGCCTTCCATTTCTTCAGCATCTTCCTCTGAAGTTTCATGGTCATAACCCATCAGATGCAAAGTACCATGTACCAGCATATGGGTGAAATGGAGCAGTGGAGCTTTGTCCTGTTCAGCGGCTTCACGCAATACGACTGGAATACAAATCACCAGATCACCGATCGGGAAAGCATCCAGCACCTGTGCCATTTCATCTGGAAGCTCACTTGGAAAAGACAGGACATTGGTCGATTTATCCTTGCCGCGATATTCCAGATTGAGTTTATGACTTTCGTCATTATCGACACAGGCAATGCCAATTTCACAATCACTTTGGGTACCGATATGGCGCAAAGTGGTTTCTACAACTTTTTTAATATAGGCACGTTTCAGCACCAGTTCTGGTGACTGAAAGTCCTGTTGCAGGGAGAGACTAAGTTTCAACGTGAATCCTTAAAAATTAAATAACAATGCAGCTTTAATGCTGTGCATCAGCCGCAGCATCATTTTCAGCTATCAAGGCTTCCTGACGGGCTTTACGCTCAGCACGAGCCTCAGCGCTTAAACGCTGCTGTTCACTGTCCCAGCCTTCGTAGGCTTCAACAATTTTCTGAACCAGCTGGTGACGCACGACGTCACGAGAATGGAAACGGGTAATATGAATTTCAGGGATTTTATCAATCACACGTAAGGCATGTGCCAGACCAGACTGCTGACCTCGTGGTAAATCCACCTGAGTCACGTCACCAGTAATCACTGCACGTGAACCGAAACCTAAACGGGTCAGGAACATCTTCATCTGTTCAGGTGTAGTGTTCTGGGCTTCGTCCAGAATCACAAAAGAATGATTCAGGGTACGACCACGCATATAGGCAAGCGGTGCAACTTCAATAATCTGACGTTCGATCAGCTTGGCCACTTTTTCGAAACCAAGCATCTCATACAAGGCATCATAAAGGGGACGCAAATACGGATCGATCTTCTGGGTTAAATCCCCCGGCAGAAATCCAAGTTTTTCACCCGCTTCAACTGCAGGACGAACCAGTAAGATACGCTGGATTTCATTACGCTCCAGCATATCTACAGCGGCTGCAACGGCGAGATAGGTTTTACCGGTACCCGCAGGGCCAATACCAAAGGAAATATCACTTTGCAGAATACGCTGTACATAACGTTTCTGGTTGGCACCGCGAGGATTGATCCGGCCTTTGCGCGTTTGCAGCCAGACATTGTCCAGACCGGTATGTTCCTGTTCTTCCAGGTTCTCCTGGAGTTCACGATCGGTCTGGCTACCTTGAATCATCATATGCAAAGTATCTGCACTGATCTGCTGGCTGTGTTCAGATTCTTCATGAAGACGTTGCAAGAGCATTTCGGCTCTCTCAACGGCATCGATTCCACCATCGATAAAGAAACTTTCACCTCGGTGGGAAATTTTGACGTCTAAACGTTGTTCAATTTGTTTCAAATGACCGTTATAGGCACCTAAGACGGCTTGTAAACGGTCCATCGAAATTCCAGGAAAAGCTACTGTACGTCGAATCGTTGCAGTCAAGAGTGTTCCTTTTAGAAGTGTACGTTATATGCTCTACATTACGCCACGTCAGGCTCAAGATTCAAGAGCTCACCGTAAACTAAATTTAAAGTTTTAATTTCGGTGATTTCGATCTCTGCAAAGCGTCCTACCCACGATGCATCACCAATAAAGGTGACATAACGGGTATTGTCTGCTGTACCCACCAGAACATTCGGATCTTTATCAGAAACTTTCTCAACCAGTACGCGCTGGACTGTACCGAGCATGGCATCTGTTTTACGAATACTGGACTGTTTAATCCACTCCTGAACTTTGGCCAGACGCTCTTTTTTCACCTGTTCAGGTGTTGTATCTTCCAGCTCTGCAGCAGGGGTGCCCGGACGTTTTGAATAAACAAAACTATAAGAGTGATCGAAATCCAGATCCTGAATAAACTGATAGGTTTCTTCGAAGTTCTCATCGGTTTCGCCCGGGAAGCCGATAATAAAGTCTGAAGATAAATGCATGTCTGGGCGAACTTTACGTAACTTTTCGATTTTCTCGATATACACATCAATGGTGTGGTTACGTTTCATCGCCTGTAAGACATCATTGGAACCGCTTTGTACCGGTAAATGCAGATGTGACACCATCTGTGGCAGGTCACGGTAGCACTGGATCAAATCATCATTGAATTCCAGTGGATGCGAAGTGGTATAACGAATACGGCCAATACCTGGAATTTCTGCAACCAAACGTAACAGATCGGCAAAAGTACAGATTTTTCCGTCAAAGGTCTCACCGCGATAACCATTCACGTTCTGACCGAGCAGGGAAATTTCACGCACACCTTTTTCTGCTAAGCCAGCAATTTCAGCCAGAACGTCATCCAGCGGGCGAGATACTTCTTCGCCACGTGTATATGGAACTACACAGAATGAACAGTATTTTGAGCAGCCTTCCATGATCGAAACAAAGGCCTTATAACCTTCAACACGCGGTTCAGGCAGGAAGTCAAATTTTTCGATGTCCGGGAACGAAATATCGACCAGTTTAATTTTTTCTTTTTTCGGTTTTTCGACCTGCTCAAAATGCTGGTCCAGCATTTGCGGTAAACGGTGCAAGGTTTGCGGACCAAAAATCATGTCCACATAATTGGCACGTTTCTGGATATTGTCACCTTCCTGAGAGGCCACACATCCGCCGACACCAATAATCAGGTCAGGATTTTTTTCTTTCAGCTTGCGCCAGCGGCCCAATTCTGAGAATACTTTTTCTTGTGCCTTTTCACGGATCGAGCAGGTATTCATCAGCAGAATATCGGCTTCTTTAGGATCGGTGGTCAGCACATAGCCGTGGGAATCGCCCAGCAGATCTGCCATACGGTGACTGTCATACTCATTCATCTGACACCCTTGCGTTTCGATATACAGTTTTTTAACTGAACCATCGATGGCTGGGGTGTGCGCTGGCTGGGTAACAGTGTTTTCTGAGGCAGCTGGGGCACCATTTGGAATGAAGGTTTGAACCGTCATGTAGGCTCCTACAAGGTAATACGTCGAAAGAGTGAACGAATAATCCGTTTGCATAAACAAACGGGTAAAATAAAAATTCAATTCACGTTCTGAAATCTTTAAAAGGCGCATATTTTAGCAGGAAAGTCGCTTAAACTTATAGCCTAAAATGCGGCTGGGAAAATATTGATTTATGGACAAAAAGTGTCTGAAAATTAATATTGTCTAATCATAAGGTTACATAAGTGAACAATACAGTGGGTTATAATTTTCCGGCTAACTCTTATGATAGGCAACAGGGGCTGGGCGAAAAATCGATGATAGAAGGCAAATTGATGTTTAAACACACTAAAAATATGAAGAAATATTATAAATTACTAAGCTTGAGTGTGGCGTGTCTCTGTTCAATGAGTGCGCAAGCAGCAGAAGAACAATTTAATGATGCCTTACGCGCGGCAAATGCTGGAAATGTCGGACAATTACAGCAATATCAGTCTGCCATGCAAAATGATGTCTTGGGCTATTATCCTGAATACTGGATTCTGAACCAGAATCTTGGCTCACAACCTGCCAGTCAAATTATCAGTTTCGCCCAACGTTATCCTCAGTCGGCTATGGCAGAAAAACTCGCAGCCGATTATGTCGAAGAAAAAGTCAAAATGGCTGACTTTTCTACTGCGCAACCAGTTCTGCAATATGTCACCAATGCCGATCCGGCTGAAGCCTGTGCAGTTGCACAAGTCCGTGCCAAAAGTGGCGATCAGCTGGTTTATGCTGAGTTTAAGGATGTTTGGCTAACCACCAATTCTCAACCTGAGTCTTGTACAGGCTTGGGACGCATGATGTTATCCAGTCCGCTTATGACCAATGAAGACCGCCAGCAGCGTTTGTGGGTGCAATTACGTGCTGGTCAGTCTGGACAGGCTATTGCCACTGCACAAGGTTTAGGGCTTAACCTGTCTCTGGCTCAGCTCAATACGATTCAGGCCAATCCAACCAATTATTTATGGTCAGCCCCTAAAAGTACTGCCGCTGATCATGCCTATCTGATTTATGCGTTGGGGCGTCTGGCAGATAGCGATCTTGATTCAGCAATGTCCATTGTAAAACGTACTGCTGAAGGCACACCGGTACAAGTACAAAAAACACTATTCAGAACTGTGGGTTATATCGGCGGCACTACGGTAATGAAAAATAACTTCAACCGTGAAGTGCTGAACTATCTGGATGCCAGTTATGGTTTGCCATTTAGTCCGGAAGAAGCCGAAATTTATGCCCGTCAGGCGATTCGTTTTAGTGCCTGGGAAAGTCTGATTCGTGCCATTGATGCCATGAGTGTGAACCAGAAACAGGAAGACCGCTGGCAATATTGGCTGGCACGTGCCAGTGAACAGCGCACAGATCGCGCTTCAAAACAGGCGGCAGAAAGTATCTATAAAAAACTGGCAGTCGGTGAGGATTATCATAACCTGCTAGCGCGAGATAGATTAGGCCAGTTAACGGCTTCTACACCAAACTCAGCACAGCCATCCAGCCAGGCCATGCAACGCCTGAATCAGGATATTCATTTCCGCCGTGCCTTTGTCTTGCGTAGTATTAATGCGCCAGAGAATTATATTAACCGTGAATGGAACTGGGCAGTTCGTCAGGCTTATTTAAGAAAAGATGACGATTTACTGTTGGCAGCAGCCAAACGTGCGATGGATATGGGCTGGTATGACCGTGCCATTTATGCAGCAGATCGTACTGCGGACAAGCATAATTACAATTATCGTTATCCGATGCCACATCAGAATTATGTCGTGAGCCATAGCCGTAATGCTGGCATTGATGCCGCCTGGGCTTATGGTTTGATGCGTCAGGAAAGCCGGTTTAATACCGGCGCACGCTCTCATGTAGGCGCTGGTGGTTTGATGCAAATCATGCCGGACACCGCCAAACTGGTTGCTCGTCAAATGGGTGAGACTTATAACCCCGCAGCCTTAACCGATATGAACACCAATATCCGTTACGGAACTTACTATTTATCAACAATTCAGCGTCAATTGAGCAATAGTCCAGTACTGGCTACAGCAGGTTATAATGCCGGCCCGAACCGTGCCCGCCGTTGGCAACCCGAATTCCAAAGTATTGCTGCGGATCAATATACCGAAACCATTCCTTTACTGGAAACGCGAGATTATGTGAAACATGTCATGACGAACGCGACATATTACGGTATTTTATTGGGACAGGGCGCACAATCGGTCGGTAAGCGTATGCAAGCCATTCCGTTACGTAATACACCATAGCATTCAAAAAATCTAAGGGAAGGATAGTTTGTTGATCAAGGGAATAAGGGGTGCTCAAATTTCTGCTGGATGGGCTGCACTTTTATTTTTAGCAGCAAGTCCAGCTGCCTTTGCATTGCCAACGGGTTATGTCATGGACATCCAGATGGTACCGGCACTTTGCAGTCTGGATCCGGCCTACAGTAAAAAAAGAAAATGTCTTGAAGGTTATTCCCTAAATATTTCTGGTCTCTATCCTCAAACCACATCAACACATTGCACTACTACCAGTTCTGCGAAGTTACCGCCTTTGCAGGCTAAAGTGGTGGCCCGTATCATGCCGGATGAAAATACCCGCGCATTGCTCTGGCATAATATTGGTGGTTGTATTCCGATGAATGCCACGCAGTATTTTCGTACGGTGATCAATCATGCTGATCGTCTGAAAGTTCCTGAAGAACTCACCGAGCAGGAAAGCCATACCGGTTCCATTGACATGCTGCGTTCCAAATTTCTGAAAATCAATCCGCAACTGCCTTCAACAGCATTGCGCTTTAACTGCCATCAGACCCGCGCATCCAGCCTGCTGACCTCCATCCAGGTCTGCTACAACGCCAATGGTGGCTATAAAGGCTGTCCTGCAAACATTATTAATACATGCCCAAAAACTGTCACAATAAAAGGGACATACTAAGCTTTTTAGTCAAATTAATTTATATTTCCTATCATACTTTTGTTGAAATCCATTCTCTTTTACATGCATCTCGAAGAGGATTGGAGTACAATCTTTGCCGTTTATGATTATTAAGATTAGATAGAACAGCTATTTAATCATTATGACGATCCTCTCAATTGGAGATAATTACATGAAGCAACCTGTTCGCGTTGCCGTTACTGGCGCTGCTGGTCAAATTGGTTACAGCCTATTATTCCGTATCGCAAGCGGTGAAATGCTTGGTAAAGACCAACCAGTTATTCTTCAATTATTAGAAATTCCTGTTGAGAAAGCTCAGCAAGCGCTTAAAGGCGTAATGATGGAACTAGACGACTGTGCTTTCCCATTATTGGCGGGCATGATCGGTACTGATGATCCTAAAGTAGCTTTCAAAGATGCAGACTATGCTCTATTAGTTGGTTCACGTCCACGTGGTCCTGGTATGGAACGTGCTGACCTGCTTAAAGTAAACGGCGAAATCTTCATTGGTCAAGGCCAAGCACTGAACGAAGTTGCTAGCCGTGACGTTAAAGTTCTTGTTGTAGGTAACCCTGCGAACACTAACGCTTACATCGCAATGAAATCTGCTCCAGATCTTCCAGCGAAAAACTTCACAGCAATGTTGCGTCTTGACCACAACCGTGCGTTAACTCAACTTGCTCAAAAAGCGGGTGTTGCAGTTTCTGACATCGAAAACATGACTGTTTGGGGCAACCACTCTCCAACAATGTATGCTGACTACCGTTTTGCTAACGTAAACGGCGAAAGCTTGAAAGACAAAATCAACGATGCAGCTTGGAACAAAGACGTATTCCTTCCAACTGTTGGTAAACGTGGTGCTGCGATCATCGAAGCACGTGGTCTGTCTTCTGCTGCTTCTGCTGCGAACGCTGCAATCGACCATATGCGCGATTGGGCTCTTGGCACAAACGGCAAATGGGTAACTATGGGTATTCCTTCTGACGGTTCTTATGGTATTCCTGAAGGCGTAATGTTCGGTTTCCCTGTAACTACTGAAAACGGTGAATACAAAATCGTTCAAGGTCTTGAAATCGACGAATTCAGCCGTGAACGTATCAACGTTACACTGAACGAGCTTGAAGAAGAGCGCGCTGCAGTTGCTGACATGATCAAATAATTTAATCTTTTAAGATTAAATTAAAAAAAGCACTCCATTTGGGGTGCTTTTTTATTGCTATTTCTAAAAAATTTAAAGAACAAAAAATAACATCTTGTGAAGGAGGGACAACTGAACTTTGCGAGTGGCTCATCTAGTTTAATAAGAAGAATCATCAACAAAAGAGGAGGTACTGAGATGTTAGAGCAGCGACCTACCATGGAACTTTTTTTTGAGCAACTCGGTTTGGATTCAAGCCCGGAAGCAATCGATGAATTTATTAAAACCCACCAGATTGGGATGGATGTCCCCTTACACAAAGCTCCTTTCTGGACCAAAAACCAGCATGATTTTCTGATTGGCCACTGGAAAGAAGATGATGACTGGGCAATTTTCGTAGATGTACTCAATGAGCAATTGCATATTGAGGCAGAGGGAAGTGGTTCTTGTGATCTGCCTTCTTCTAAGCGTCAATAATATTTTCAAATCAATGAACTGATTATTTTTATGATGGAGTGAGCGAATGGTATTAGAACAGCAAGTGACTTTAGAGTTATTATTTGAGCAATTAGGCTTGCCTGCTGATGAAGCATCAATTGATGAATTTACCAAAAATCATCAGCTACCATCAGACGTGATTTTGCCGGATGCAGATTTCTGGAATGAGGGGCAAAGTGCTTTTCTTCGCGAACACTGGCATCAGGATGATGAATGGATCGTAATCATTGATAAATTGAACCAGCTTTTACATGTCGAAAGTGATAAAGAAGGTCCTGAAAACACTTAAGGGTTCTTTATACAAAAAGACACAACAAAACCTAGTCCTTTGACTAGGTTTTTTTTGTCTTATCTTATAAGTTAGTCCTATAAATAACTACAATATATCTGATATAAGGAGGGCATATGCTCGGGAAGAACCAACCATCCTTAGAAATGTTATTTTCTCAACTCGGCCTGGCTAATAGCCCGGCGGCAATTGAGCTTTATGTGCGTACTCATCAGCTACCTGCTCATATGTCACTGCATGAAGCACCTTTCTGGAATAAAGCGCAGCGTTCGTTGCTAATTAGCCATCTGGTACAGGATGATGACTGGGCAATCTGGATTGATGAACTGAATCAGCAATTGCATTTGGATGCAGATCGACGCCGTCTGGCTTGAGTCAATTAAATTAATTCATAAAAAATGCCTCATCAATGTGAGGCATTTTTATAAGAACAGATTTCGTTGTTCTAATGCATACGGCTACGCAGAATCTGGATAAACCATTCCAGTTGACGATATTCATCAAATGCCGGATGCTGGCCTACCAGTTCATGGTCAAACTGGGCCGTTTTACTGTATTTATTTAGCCAGTGACGAGTCATGGCAGGCTCTTTCTTACTGGCAGATGCATAAGCCAGGAAGAAATAAATATCCGCATGCTCATAATTGGTCATTGGTTTTAGAATCTGCTGGGTAATAAGCGCATAATGATCTTCTTTGGTCAGCTCAAAGTAGATCATATAGGCCTTGGCCAGGTGTAAAGAAAGATTGATATACAAATCCAGTGGCATTTCTTCAAATTCAATCCGGCCTTGCTCCAGCAGAACAATCGCTTCTTGCAGGAAATGCACCTGCTCTTGACGTAACTGGCTAATAGTCACCAATTGCAGACGAAGATCCGCCCGTTCAAGCGCCAGCTCAGGCGTATTGCCATTTAAAAACAGCTGATCTGTTTCACCAATGCGTGCAATGATCTCTTTGGGGGTTGGTCGCATGAACGCAGTCCTTATATCTCAATGATTGCTATATGAGGCTGAAAATTGAAATTTAAAGCGTGGAAAAAGGATTAGAGCAAACAGGTATCACTTCTTAACCAGGCGGTGATTGATAAACGTTGATGTTTGGCTTTTAAAACTTCATGCATTAAATCACTTTGGAAGAAGGCAATACGGTTTGGTTTAGGCTGGATAATATGCCATTGATCATTTTTATCCTGCAGATGTAGTTCGCCGCCCCAGTTATCTTGCCAATCATCATGCAGATAATAAACCGCAGAAATCATCCGGCCATTTTTGCCTTGAGGATTATCGCGATGCAGGGCATAGAACTCACCCGCGTTATAGCAGGCAAAATGGGCTTCCACATCTTTAATGCCGAGGAAGAAAGCGCGGTTCAGCTCATGACCTAAAGCCTGTAAGGTTTGCACATGCTGGTTAGAAATTTCCAGATCTTCATTGAGCCAGAGAATGTGATCACTGCGGATATTGCTGACTACGCCATTCTGAATGGCTGCATCACGAAAGCGTTCCAGATTACTGGTACATTCAGCAATCAGCTGTTCAACATAGGATGGGGCATAAGCATTGTCGATCATGCTAAAACCATGCTGATCTAGATCATCAATAATCTGATCAACTGGCCAGGTTGCCGGGAGTTGAACTGCTTCCATAGAAACTCACCTAGAAGGGTAAATTGGGGTCGCGCTATTCTATGTAAGAATCGGGTCTGAACGAAACTATTTTTCATGTTAAAATAGCGGTTGATATTAGGAATTAATGAAACATGAATTACCGTCACCATTACCATGCTGGCAACTTTGCCGATGTCATGAAGCATGTATTGTTGCTTCAATTATTGACTCGACTCAATGCAAAAGATAAACCATATCGCTATGTGGATACACATGGTGGTGCAGGTAAATATGATTTATCCACCTCTGAAGCGCAAAAGTCAGGGGAATTCCTGAACGGTATTCATCGTCTGATCAAGCTGGATGATTCGGTCAAGCGTAATGCGCCAGAAGGTGTACAACAATATTTAAAAATTGTTGAGAAAATGCGTGAAAACTTTGGTAAAGGTGCATATCCGGGTTCACCTTGGTTTGCACTGGAAGGCATGCGTGAAATTGACAAGGCCACCATTTTTGAAATGCAGCGTGATGTGTTCCAGCAGTTACGTCATAACATTTTTGACAAACGCGCCGGTTTGCATGAGCGTGATGCGTATGAAGGCTTGCTCGCAGTCATTCCACCGAAAGAAAAACGTGGTCTGGTGATGATCGATCCGCCGTATGAGCTGGAGCGTAAAGACTTCCCACAGCTGGTTGAATTACTGGTTGCTGCTTATAAAAAATGGCCGACAGGCGTATTTGCAGTTTGGTACCCAATTAAAGACCGTGCCATGATTGAACGTTTCGAGAAGAAAATGTTCAAGACCGGGATTCGCCGTCAGTTGGTATGTGAAATCTGTGTATGGCCAGATGATACACCAGTGGGTTTAAATGGTTGTGGTTTACTGGTGATTAACCCACCTTGGAAGTTCTCTGAAGATGCAGACGAAGCGCTGCAATGGTTATTCCCGCATTTGCGTATGCAGGAAAATGGCGGTCATGCAGCAGTTCGTTGGTTAGTAGGCGAATAATATTTTAAAGATCGGGTCATAGTTAGGATCGACAAGAATGACAAGTACAAATAAGCCGGAACACGAATCCTCGAAAGATTTGCCATTTGATGGCATCACCTTCGAGGTGGAAGAGGTAGAGCATACCCAGGAAGGGCAAAGAGTTAAGCGTCGAGGTATCTATCTGTGGCCTAACCTGATTACAACCGCTGCGTTGTTATCAGGCTTTTACTCGATTATTGCCAGTATGAATGGCGAATTCCAGCAAGCCATTTATGCGATTTTCCTGGCGGCCTTATTCGATGGTCTGGATGGCCGTGTGGCGCGCGCTATTGGTGCACAAAGTCCGTTTGGTGAGCAGTTTGACTCACTATCCGATATGCTGGCATTTGGGGTGGCACCGGCTATTTTGATGTATAGCTGGGGATTAAGTGATTTAGGCCGTATCGGTCTGGCGGCTTGTTTTGTCTATACGGCTTGTGCAGCTTTCCGTCTAGCCCGCTTTAACGTTCAGATTGGCGTAGTGGACAAACGCTACTTTATTGGCGTTGCGAGTCCATTAGCAGCCGTCATTATTATTTCACTGGTCTGGGTAGGATTGGACTTCCCAGCTGTGTTTGATATTCGTGATTTTACTGTACAAATCATTAATGCTGCAATTATTGTAATCGTTGGCTTATTGATGATTTCTAATATCAAATACTATTCATTTAAAACCGTAGAGCGTAGACGGGTACCGTTTTTCGTGTTGCCGATCGCGGTGTTTATCTTTGCAGCGATGACTTATAATATTCCGGTAGGGATTCTCGTGATCTCTGTCATCTATGCCTTGTCTGGTTTCCTTACAACATTCATGGCGAAAAGACAGAGTACCTTATAACAATATAAAAATAAGGAGTTTGAGATGCAGTTTCTTCAAGATTTTCTAGATCGTTCGAAACAGCTGAATCAGACTCCTGCTGTTTCCCAGCATAATCTTGCCTATCATGGGCCAAACCAGAAATATAAAATTATTCATCAGGGCCTGACACTTCCGGATCTGCCTGCACCCCTTCATTATCTTAATTTTCTGAGTATTATTGGTCAGCCTAATGCACCGATGTTGGCAAACCCGAGTGCTATTCAAACCAATGCACTGGATACAGCCACAGTAATCTGTAGTACCAGTCCGCATATGGCAGGACAATTAAATTGCTATTCAGTCAAAAAGGATTGCAAGTTTCAGTATGGCCTGTTTCAGTTTCTGGATCGTGAAAAATTGACGGGTGACTTTCCACATTTTCGTTTACAGCGTTTTGATTCTGAACTGAGTTTTGATCTTAGTATTCATACGACTAATCTGATTTCACACTTTACCCAAATGCGCTTTGCACTGGCTGATCATTGGTCTTTGCTTTGTTATTGTCAGGGCACATTACATTATAAAGATCAGAAATATCTCATCGAGAGTTTAGGTAGTTTTGAATTTGCACGAAGCTTTAATTTTCCCTATTTGCCTTTAGCATTTCTGACTTATCAGATTATTAACCTGAGTGAAGGACGGCAATTATTGTTGGCACAAATTCGAGATAGTCTGAACAGCATTGTGCAGTCACGAATTTATCTGCGTGACTTGAAAAATATGGCCAGTCAAATGTTCGATCAAAAAGTCTATTTCAAGGTGCATCGGGTTTATCCGAGTGTGACTACTCCAAATGGGCAAAAGATGTATCTGCCGCGTGAGTTTGAATGGTGCTATGAAGATGGCAAAGGAATGCAGATCTGGCTGCAGGGACAAAGCCGAGGAGATTTCAAATTTGGTCTGGCTGCGGGTTATGTTGGAAGCTTTAATTACGAAGTTAGAATTAATGGCGAGACTGAGCATGGCGGGGGCTACTGTGAATATATAGATTGCCGCTCCTTGCGCTTTCAGGAACACAATAAAAAAGAGAAATTATTAAGTACATTGGCCAATCCTGTACCTTTAATGCTCAAAAAATAGGGAAAATCGGCATTTTTGTAGAAATAACAATCAACTGAAGTATTTTCTTAAAAATAGGGGTTGCGCTTGTTTGGGATTGGTCTATAATGCACATCCATCGGCGGTGATGAAGATCAAAACTCCTGATAAAACAGTAACTTAGCATGAAATGGTTAAGTTAGGTTTTAGAAAGAAAGTTTAAAAATAATTTTCATTACTGGTTGACTTTCTAGAGATAGAGAGTAATATAGCCGACCTAGCTTGCTACTGACGAAGTAGCAAGAAGATCATTAAGAGATTATGAAGAACAACTTGTGTGGATTTTTACTGGTTGATTGATCGAAATTATTTTCATTGATTGATTGGTTTAAATTACTCGAAGTTTATTTGAGCGAAATTTAAGTCAGAAAATTGATGAGCCAAGTTTAAGAACTTTACTTATAAAGTTCGAAATGATTTTAACTGAAGAGTTTGATCATGGCTCAGATTGAACGCTGGCGGCAGGCTTAACACATGCAAGTCGAGCGGG
>NZ_VOZV01000019.1:0-65053 GCF_013419565.1 Acinetobacter sp. YH12072
ACGAACAAATAGAGCAGATAGAATTTGCACTCAACCATCGTCCTAGAAAAACACTAGGTTGGTATACACCGAGTGAAGTTATGGCTGGTTTTTATACTGTTGCACTTGCCGCTTGAATCCGCCTTATAAAAAATAACTAACAACACAATAATTGCGAATAGAATACCAAGAATAATACCTATTTCCATACGTCACCTTTAAAGCATTATTTTTTTGATAAATAGGTCATAGCTATTTAATAGTTATACCTGTCTCAATCGTTCTAGAATTTTAATAAATACGAGATGAAACCGGTTCGATTATAACAGCTGAATAAAAGAATAGAGTTTGATTAAAATGTGAACCGATATTCTATTGGATAGATGGTTAAATTGATTGATCTGCACTCAAAAAAATCAATGAGTCATCTTGTTTAAGAATTCATGAGAATAAAAAAAAGCCCTCAAAAAAGAGGGCTTCATTTGATACTTAAATATAATAACTGGTTTTAGTCATTAACTTGGAAATACCGGTCATGGCAATCTTGACTGGAAGGGGTAAATCTACGCCGCCTGCAGCCAAAGCTGTATCACGGTGATGCAATTCATCTTCATTCATCTGTTCCAGAATGCGACGTGAGCGTTCATCCTGTGCGGGCAGCTGATTAATATGATGCTGTAAATGCATACTCACTTGGCGTTCGGTTTCTGCAACAAAGCCCAGACTGTATTTGTCACCTGCAATGCCGGCAATTGCACCCATACCAAAGGAAAGGCCGTACCAGACCGGATTGAGTAAACTGGTATGGCTATCAAGTTCTTGTAAGCGGTCTTCACACCAGGCCAGATGATCCTGTTCCTCAATTGCTGCCTGTTCCATTTCCCGACGTACATTTGGTAATTTCGCTGTTAATGCCTGTCCATGATAAAGCGCTTGGGCACAAACCTCACCACTATGATTCACACGCATTAAACCAGCCACATGACGGGCATCACTCACGGTAAGCTGGGTTTCAACCGGTTTTGCTGGATTTTCCCGTTGTGAGGAAGTTGTTCCTGGAACAAGACTGCGTAATGCCTGGTCAAAAGAATGAATAAGCTTATCGACACCTGTATATTGACGCATGAATTAATCCTCCAAAGGGGCTTTTGCAGTTTTGATCATCGATTTCAATCTATAAAGCAGCCATAAAGTAAACAGGCCACTCAACACTGCAGTAATACAGAAAAGTATTTTAAGATCAAACTCTAAAATGCTTAAAATAATAATTGAGAATATAGCAGAAGATACCATGAAAACGGCATTCAGGATGTTATTTGCTGCAACCACACGTGCACGATGTGAGCGGGGAGAATGCGCTTGCATCATGGCATACAGCGGCACGATATAAAAACCGCCACTAATGCCCAGTAAAGTTACCGCCAGCATCACATGATAATAGCTCCAGCCTTGCTGGAATACATCTGCCAAGCCAAGTAGAGCACCAGTACGTTCCGGGACAAAGGCAAGACTTGCTGCCAGATACAATGCAAAAACTACAAGACCAATAGCGCCAATAGGAACCATTTTAATATTGACCTCAGTACCACCTAATCTACGGCATAGATAAGAACCTAAACCGATCCCGACAGAGAAAAAGGTTAAAAGCAGACTGGCAACATTTTCAGAAGCATGCAGGTTTTGTAAGGTAAGCTGTGGAATCTGGGTCAAATAAGTTGCACCATAAAACCAGTACCAGGAGTTACCCAGCAGAATTAAAAAAACCAGCGGTAAGCTTTTGGCATATTTAATGGTCTGAAAGCTGGTCCGGAAAAAGTTCCAGTCAATGTTGATTTCAGGCGCTGGAATGCTCTGCTTCAGAATATAACGACTGGAGAGATAGCCAACCACGGCAATACTTAACACCGTCAGGCTGATCCAGATCAGATTGCCTGTAGAAGCAGCAATGACTGCACCACCCAGAATCATACCGAATAAAATCGCTAATGAAGTGCCTGACTGAAATAGTGCGTTACCTGACATCAATTCATCCGGTTTTAATACTTCAGGCAAAATGGCATATTTAATCGGGCCGAAAAAAGTGGATTGAGTACCCATTAAAAACAGGGCGAACAATAGCATCCATAAATGACCGAGTAGGAAACCAACAGTCCCCAGAATCATGATCACAATTTCAAAAATCTTTAGATAGCGAATCAGCTGGGAACGTTCATATTTGTCTGCAATCTGGCCTGCCGTCGCAGAGAAAATAAAATAAGGCAAAATGAACAATAATGCGGCAAGGTTATTTAGTGTGCTAATACTGGCTGATTGTTGCTGAATCCAACCATAGGTAATCACCAGTAATAATGCCTGTTTAAAAACATTATCATTCAGTGCACCAAAAAACTGGGTCAGGAACATGGGTAAAAAGCGGCGGCTCGCTAACAAATGTTCATTGTTGTTCATATAAGACGTGCTACATTAAGATTTATTAAGAAATGTGAGATATACGTAAACATTGAGAAAAATCATGTAAGATACTTTCGTCCATGTAAAGGCAAAACCCAATAATTTAAGTTCTTTAGCTTATCTTTTTCGGTCAAATAATCAATTAAAGAATGTATTCGTTTAGAGTTTGCTATGCCCGCAAAGAGAAAATTTAAACAAACGATGCTGAATCGTAGTATGGGGTCTCTCGTACCGTATCATGGCCGAGCCAGGCTATGTATGAGTATATTTTTCATGATGTTATCGCATCAGGGCATGGCACAGACCGAGCAGACCGAAACTCCGGTAGCACTCTCTCAGGCAGAAATGATCGAAGAGTTATCCCAGGAAGCCGTTCGACAAGGGGTAGCTACGACCGAAGCTGAAGCGACAGAAAAAGTTGAAGAAGCCTTAGAACCTGAAACTTCGACCGTAGATAGTATGCAAATGCTGCAAGAGCAGCAGAATATGGGAACGTCTCTGGGTGAATTTCAGCCAATTGAGTTTGATGATTTAGAAAGCCTGCCGGTGCAAACGATTGACCAGAGCATGGCCAATGAGATTTATAAGGTCGCAGAAGAAGCGAAACGCGAAGCGCAAGCCTATCGCCAATCAGCGCAAACTGAAACCGTAGTCAATGACATGAGTCAGCAGGAACTGGTTGAAATCAATCAGGCACCTGTGAATGTTGATCAGCTTATGCAGTCCATTCAGGCCGATAGTCAGATCATCGTGCAAAGAAATGAGTCGGGTGCGACCTTATCCGAATTGCCTGCACCAACAACGCCTGAAAATGACAAACGTCCGAATATTTTCAAACGACTGTTTTATAAAATCCGTCCACCTCGCCAGATTATGACCGCCAGTTTGCCTCGGATCAGTGCAGATGTGGTCATTGTGAATGGAAATGGCACTGCGCAAAGCAATGGCGGATTGAATCGTAAAGCCCAGTCAGAAGGTTATACGAATCTCAGAAATAATGTAAAAGCTAAACTTTCCAGCTTTACCCAGGAATCCTTTGAAGATTTTTCATCTGCATTACCGCAACTCCGTAATCTGTCCAATCAGGCTGCCCAAGCTGTAGGTTATTACAATGCCCAGTTCAGATTTGAAAAATTATCTGACAGTCGGGTTAGAGTCTATGTGACTCCGAATGAGCCGGTCATTATCAATACCCATAATATTGAGTTTAGTGGCCCAGGTGGTGAACAGCCGCAGTTCCAGGTTATTAGTCTTCTACCGGAACAGGAAGAAGGTGATATCTTTAACCATGGGGATTATGAAAAAACCAAAGACCGGATTAATACCGCAGCCAGCAATAATGGTTATTTTGATGCGTACTGGCGCTTGCATGATGTGCGCATTGCCCAACCCGAAAATACAGCCGATGTGAACCTGCGCTTTGAAACAGGTGAGCGTTATAAACTGGGTAATGTAGAGTTCAGGATGAGTGATCCTGAAAAAGAATTTCCGCTAAATCGTGATGTACTGGAAAGTCTGGTTACTTGGGAAGATGGTGCTGATTACACCTTCTGGCGTGTGAATAGTCTGGCCAACAACCTGACGAACTCACGTTATTTTAACTATACGCTGGTGGATGCGATTCGTCCTGATCCTATTGATCGAGAGCTGGAACTGGCACCGGATATTCAGAGTCTGATAGAAGAACAGAAGTTTTCAGAAGATGAAATAGGTGTAGCCAAGAAAGCTGCACCGGCATCCGATCAGGAAGTTACACAGGATGTGGTGGATGAAGATCAGTTTGCTGGTAGTCGTGATGCAGAGAATCCAAATTTAAGAACTTTGCGGGTTCAGCAACAGACTAAAGAAGACGAAGAAGAACGTTTAAAGGCTCAGGCTCGTGAAGAGAAAAAAATTCCGGTGATCGTGACACTGAATGCAGACCGTCTTAACAGTGCCGAAGTTGGTCTGGGTTATGGTACGGATACCGGAACACGCTTACGTGGACAATATCGCCGCGCGATCGTAAACAAGCGTGGTCACTCATTTGATGCCAACCTTGAATTGTCACAAATCCGTCAGTCAATTGATGGCCGTTATAATATTCCATACAACCATCCACTTAATGACTATATCAGTATCGTAGGTGGTTATGAGCGTGAAGAACGTGATGGTGTGGCTCAAGGTGATGGCCTGCTAATTGAATCCGCGGTACTCGGTGCTGACCGGATTATTAAAAATCCGCGTGGCAGCTGGCAACAAACTTACGGTCTACGTTACCGCCTCGATCGTCTGACTCAGGATGGTTCGGTTGATTTTAGCCAGATTCCGGAAGCGTTCAGATTCAATACTGAAGATGAACAGCAGTCTCTACTGGTGGGTTATGAAGTTTCCCGTACCGATAGTGATCGCCGGGTGAACCCGACCAAGGGTTTTAAGCAGACCTATAAAGTCGAATTGGGCAGTGAAGCTCTATTGTCTGATGCCGATATGGCGATTGTGAACGCAGGCTGGCGTTTTATCTATTCACTGGGTGAAAATGCCGATCACCAGTTTGTCGGTCGTGCGGATCTGGGGTATATCTTTACTGAAGATTTTGCCAAAGTACCCTATAACCTGCGTTATTTTAGTGGCGGTGACCAGAGTATCCGTGGTTTCGACTATAAGAGTCTTTCTCCAGAAATTGAAGGCTTTAAAGTGGGCGGACAGGCTTTGGGTGTGGCTTCACTGGAGTATAATTATCAGTTCAGGGAAGGCTGGCGCGCTGCGGTATTTGCGGATGCCGGAAATGCCTATAATGAGGATTTTAGTAATCCAACAGAATATGGTGCGGGGCTGGGGATTCGTTGGGCTTCACCGATTGGCCCAATTCGTTTAGATGTGGCGACCGGACTGTCAGATGACAATTATCCGATTCGTCTGCACTTCTTTATTGGCTCGCAGTTATAAAACATTTATTAATTAAAAAATAGTTATTTGGGTAGATCATGGTCGAGAACCAACCACAGCCAGAACAAGAGCAACAACCTGAAGTTGTGCCGAAAAAGCGCCGTATCTTTAGAAGTATTCTATTGTCGGTCCTTTTTTCTCTTATTTTTCTGCTGTCTGTACTGGCGATCCTGTTTTCTACCGATAAAGGCAGTAAATTCCTGCTTGATCAGGTGATGCAGCGCCAGGAAATCATCCATTACGAATATGAAGGCGGAAATCTGTGGCGCGGGATTATCCTGAAAAATGTTCTGGTTACCCTGAAACCGGTCGATGTCAAAATTGATCGTGCTGATGTCAAGCTGGGTTGGCGAGCAATTATCAAAAAAGAAATTCATCTGACTGAAGCAGATGTACTGAATTTACAGATTATTAATAAAAATCCGCCAAGTGATGAGCCATTCAAGTTCAATGCTATTCGTTTACCGTTTGTATTGCGGGTTGATCATTTACTTCTCGATCACTTGGTGATTAAAACCCAGACCAATGTAGTTGATTTTTATAATATCGAACTGAATGAAGCATTATGGTCAGGTACCGAGCTGAATTTCGAAGATTCCCGCATGGATATGGGCTATCTGTCAGTACGCGAAGCTACCGGGAAAATGCAGTTTGAAGGCAAGTATCCACTAGATGCACGTGGTATTTTAAATCTGCCTTCACTCAGAGAAAGCCTGAATATTCATGATATTCAAGTACGTGCTAGAGGTACACTGGATACCATTCAGGCCGGGGTCGCGACCAACACTCCAGATTTGCTGACAGGCTGGGCGGTTCTGCACCCGATGCGTCCTAATGTACCTATGCGTGGTGAACTCCAGTTTAAACAATATCACTGGCCAATCCTGACAGAGCAGAAACTGTTTACGAAAGATGGTGTGGCTGAGTTTAATGGGAATACCAAGCGCCTGGATTTGAATGTCCGCACCGATATTGAAGGTGAAAATATCCCGGATGGGCAATATACCGCAGTGATGTATACCGATCTGGTCAATCAGCTCAATATTACTGATTTAAATGGTCAGCTGATGAAAGGCTCGGTAAGTCTGGCAGGTACTGTAGGCTGGGCTGATCGGGTGGATTGGGATCTGACAGGTCGCATGAATGGGATAGATCCGAAACATCGGCGAATTCCTCAAGTAGTGCAGGACTTTCTGCCACCAAGTCTGGACGGTAATATTGCTTCTACCGGTAATTTGGAAAATGGCCTGCATTTGACAGGACTGGTGGATTTTGACCGCTATGAAACCTGGAATATCAAGCTGGATCAGAAGCCGGTTAAAGACAATAAAGCTCAACCGATGTTACTGGATGTAGCCTGGAAAAATATTGACCGTGCTGTGCCTTATATCGGCTGGTTAAAAAGTGAATCAGGCGATGTTGATCTGGTACTGGTCGAAGGCCAGCAAAATATCCATGTCGCTACCCAGGTTGCTCAGCATGAAGAAGGGCTGTTGCCGACAGGAATATATCAGGCACAACTGAACCTGAAAAATAACATCCTGAATGTTCCAAGTTTTAAATATAGCGGAAATGGACAGGCCGGCAGTCTAACAGGTAATGCACGAATTGAACTGCCAGAAGAAAAACGTCAGCTCAGATGGTCCGCAGTATTAAATGCCCAGAACCTGAATACTCAGACTCTGGCTGCAGCTTCACCAATTGACCGCTTGAATGGTCGGGTAAAAGCCAGTGGTTATGCACGCCCGAATCAGCAAATTATTAATCTCAGCGGTGTAGATCTGACCGGACGACTGGCTGCGCAAAATGAAACCGTTCACCTGACAGGTAACAGTAATATTGCCTTGTTGTTCCATGATGAAAAAGCAGGTGGCGGATTCAAAAGTTATGCAGTCAATTATGATGGCGCATTAAGTGCCAGCCAGATCAAGGCCAGTCAGGGACTGCTGAAACTACGCTTGTCGGGTACACCTGATATGCTAAATATCAAGGAACTGCGTCATGATGGGGTCGCTGGAAAAATTAATGCCAATGGTCAGGTGAACTTAGCAAATGGTATTGGCTGGAATGTAAATGCCTCTCTGGTGCGTTTCAAACCTCAATATTTCAATGCCAAGCTTAAAGGTGAATTGTCTGGTAATCTGCAAACCCAAGGTGTCTGGTCGGATGCAGTGAAGCGTGTCCAGATTCAACGCTTAAATCTGGCCGGTATGTTGAATAATAAACCGGTACGCGGTAAGGGGAATCTGGCTGTATTGATTGACTCCAAGCAGCGTGGTTTTGTACCGCAGCAGTTTGAAGCCAATAACCTGTTCCTGTCTTATGCCAGCAACCAGTTACAGGCCACCGGTAATGCGCAGAATCTGCAACTTAAAGTGAATGCGCCGGCATTATATGAACTTTATCCGGGATTAAGAGGCCGGGTACAAGGCTACATCAATATGCAGGCACAACCGCGTTTACAAGCAACTGCGAATCTGGCAGTAGATAATTTTGCCTTCAAGAACCTGTTTAGCGTAGACAAGATTCGGGTACGTGGCCAGTTGCCGACTTCACAAACCACACCGACTTTATTGACTGCAACCATGGATCAGTTGCGTAGTGGCAATAGACAGATTGTACTTGGTGAAGTTTCATTGGCTGGAACCCGCGCTGCGCATGTACTGCAAGTTCAAGCTGAAAACAAGCTGTCTAAATTCTTTGTTCAGCTCGCAGGTGGTTTTAATGCACAAAATAACTGGTTAGGCCAGATCCAGCGCGGTGATTTCGATTCACTGCGTACTCATCTGGTGCAGCGTCAAAATGCAGCTGTAATTTATAACACTGCACAGTCGGATCTGTTTGTCGGTGCTCATTGCTGGATGAGTCAACAAAGTCAACTTTGCTTTGACCAACCAATTCGAGTGAATAAAACTCGAGGCAGTGCTTCTTTTATTACCCGTAATCTGGATCTGGCTGACTTTAGTGCCTTCCTGCCAGAAGGCATAGCATTAACCGGTAAAGTGAATGGTTATGCCAAGGCAGCTTGGGCACAAGGTGCCAAACCGAAAATTGATGCACGGCTGGTAACCCGCAATGGGGTGATCGGCTTATCTTCTGATGATCCGGAATATTTAGGCTCGACTTTAAAATATGATGAAGTGGGTCTGGTCGCAAAAAGCGTGGCCGCTGGACTACAGATTCGTCTGGATGTGAAAACACCAGATATTGGTACAGGCTATGCCAATGTGATTATTGATCCATATCGTGACAATAAACCAATGCGTGGCGAGATTGCCTTTAACCAGGTTCAGCTGAAGATCTTTAAGCCATTCATTCAGGATGTACGTAATCTGGATGGTACCTTGTCTTATGCAGGTAAAATTAGTGGAACGTTAACCGATCCATTACTTGAAGGTGAAATTCGGGTTAAGGACGGGGCGATCAGCATGATTTCATTGCCAGTCAATCTGACCAATGTGCAGCTCTATTCATCAGTCCGCCAAAATACCGCGACTATTAATGGTGCATTTAACAGTGGCCGTGGCGCTGGTAAATTAACCGGCTCTGTAGACTGGAAAGGTGATCCACGCGTACAGCTCAAACTTCAGGGCGAAAATCTGTTGATTCGTCAGGCACCGCTGATTACTGCAGTGGTTACGCCTGACCTGACCTTGGATATGTATCCGTTCAATAAAAAATTAAGCTTGAGTGGCAAGGTCGATGTTCCTCGTGCACTGATTTCCATGCCTGAAGCCTCTGAACCTGTCGTGGGCTTGTCTTCTGATGTTCGTGTTGTACGTGAAGGAGATGACCAGCTCGCCATTCTGAAAGCGGCACGTCCATGGGATATTCGCGCAGATGTTGCAGTGTCGTTAGGAAATCAGGTGATCTTCCAGGGCTTTGACAGCCGTATACCACTCTTAGGTCGTGTCAATCTGACGCAACGTGGTCTGGAATCTGCGATGCGTGCCAATGGGGCGATCGGGGTATCACAACGGGTGAAAATTGAAGCCTATGGACAAAGTCTGGATCTGAACCGTGCGATTGCGCGTTTCAATGGCCCATTATCGAATCCAACCCTGGATATTGATGCCAATAAATCCATTCAAGGTAGCACGGTGGGTGTACGTGTCACTGGTACAGCCTCAAGTCCTGCCATTCAAATTTATAATGATGCTGGCCTGTCTGAACAAGAAGCGTTGAATGCCCTGATTACTGGTCGTATTAATGAAGGGGCTTCAGGCTTGAGTCAGGCAGAAGGTTTCAGATCTGATGTAAATAACACCATTGCAGCCGCAGGGATCAGTCTGGGCTTAGGCGGTACGCGTGCCTTGACCAACCAGATTGGCCGTAGCTTTGGCTTGAGCGGTCTGGCACTGGATGCACAGGGAACCGGGGATGATACTCAGGTGTCTGTAACCGGTTATATTACGCCAGACTTATATATCCGTTATGGGGTTGGCGTATTTACCCCAGTAAACAAGTTGACTTTACGTTATCAAATGAATCAGCGTTTATATCTGGAAGCCAGTCAGTCTTTAGAGCGTGCAATTGACTTATTCTATAACTGGCGGTTCTAAGCTAATAAAAAGCCCTCTAAATGAGGGCTTTTTTATAGGCAAGAGATTTTAAAATAGCCTAAGCATTTAAATCATCAAGCTATACTGATTTAAGGTATTAAATAAAATTAATCCTTAAAGGTCTCGTTCAGTGCATTCTGAACGGCTTCCACTCGAGATTTACAGGCTTTATACGCCTGCATAGATTCTTCAACGATTTTCATCAGATTATCAATATCTGGTTCTTGCTGAGATTCAAGTAATTCAGCATTCTTTTTCAAGATGTCATAGCCTTCCTGAAAGCTCAAAGTATCATGACTCATGGGGAGTTACCTGCGTAAGTTGTGCTGAAAATAGGCCATCGTGTAATTCAACCTGAACGGGTTGTTGGACATCAATTTGATGGATTGAACGAACCACATGTTCTTGCTGGCGCACAATGGCATAGCCTTTGGACAAAACATGTTTGGGATTTTGCAGCAGTGTTTCCCGCATCAGGGCATCTAGCTGCTGGTTAATCAGTTGGGTCTGTTGCTGGGCAAGGATAGAGGTGTTGGACTTGAGCTGCTCTAAACGTTGCAAGGCATTCATAATCTGGTGATTGGCCAAATTTTGGATTAGCTTTAGATATTGCTCATTCTGGCTTTGATAAGCTTGAATTTGCTGTTGAGAAAGTCTCTGGATACTTTGCAGGTTATTTATAACTTCTTGCGTCAGCTCGACGACATGATTGCGAATTCCAGCAATCACTTTACTTGGTGTGTCGAAAGAACGATGAGCAATTTCATCCAGAATCGTCCTGTCTTTTTCATGACCAATACCAACCCAGACGGGAACTGAACGTTTGCAGAGCAGGGCAGCCAATGCATAGTCATTTAAATAAGCCAGATCATTGACTGCACCACCGCCACGAATGATTACGATCAGGTCAGGCGCGTTATGATAAGTTTGTGCCCACTGCTTTAAAGCTTGTGCCAAGCTTTGCATGATGCTTTGCGCTGCCGTATTTCCCTGAAAGGTCGCACTGTGATAGATAAATTCGCATACCTGAGCTTTTTGTAAGGCATCAGCATCTTTCTTGAAATCGCCCAGACCTGCAGCCTTTTCCGGAGCAATCACCAGAATTCGGTTGAGGTCAAAAGGTGTAGGCAGATTTTTATTGCGATCAATCAGACCTTCGGTTGTCAGTCTCTCTACAATCTGCTGATAACGTCGGGCTATATCACCCAAGGTATATCCAGAATCAATCTCTGTAATATTTAGGGAAAACCCATATTGCGGATCAAAGCTGGCTATGACTTTGATTAAAACCTTAAGGTCCCGGCTTAGCTCAATACCACTTTCACGTTCAAATTGCGTCACAATTTTCTGTGCAGCAAATTTCCAGATGGTGGCCCGGCAACTGGCAATGACCTGATCATTGTCAGGATCTTTTTCTGCCAGTTCCAGATAGTAATGGCCAGCTTTGATATTTAAATTTCGAATCTCAGCTTTGACCCACACCGGTGTATCGAAAGTGATTTTAACCACTTCCTGAACCGTAGAAAGGTATTCTTTTAAAGAAAGCGGGAGATCGTCTTGCATGCCGAGATAAAGTTTAAAATTCAATCAAATATTAAATCAATATGGCCGCTAGTACAAACATCAAGCTTCGTGCATAAAAAGGCTAGGACAAAGAAACTGGGAAATAATTAATTTAATGATCTAAAAACAAAATATTAGAGTAATGCTTGGTTGATGAAGGGTAATAAACACTTTGTATAATAATGTAATGACATTGTCATCTTGAAGCCATTCCAATATTTAACTGGATCTAAATTTTAGTTAGTTTAAGAAAGAGATTACTTTTAAAAGCTAATTATTGATTGATATAAATCATAGGAAATAGTGAGAAGTTAAATGGGATTAAAGCTAATGATATTAAAAAATGATCCTGCCGCTTTTTACAGAATTACAAACACTCAAGCCTTTTCAGATCTGACGCTATAAGTGGAATATGCTACATTAAAGGCGAATTCCTTTAGAAGAATACCGCTCATGAAAAAAATAATTTTATCTGGCTTGTCTGGATTATTTGTATCCATCCTCCTTGCTGGCTGTAGTACGACCCAGTCGACTGACTCAAACTCAGCGTCATTAGGAACAGCGAATCCAGCGAGTGCCTATTGTATTAATCAGGGTGGAAAGCTGGAAATCCGTAATGAAACTAATGGGCAAGTGGGCTATTGTCATTTAAAAAATGGGCAAGTGGTCGAAGAATGGAAATATTTCCGAGCAAACCAGCCTAAATGTATCGCAGATCAGGCAGCTGCACTGGTGGGTCAATCCAATTTAACTGAAGCAAAAATCAAAGAGAAAACCAAAGCTCAAATGGTACGCATGGTTGCACCTGGCCAGCCTGTCACTATGGATTATCGTGAAGAGCGCGTGACGGTCACTGTAGATCCAGCCACTAAGAAAGTAGTTCAGGCCAGTTGTGGTTAGGATATGAAATGCTACTTTCGAGCAGGCAGTATCAATAAGAATAGAGAGAAATTTCATTTTAAATGACAAATCTGTGCTGATCTCTTATAGTGCCTCTCGGAAGGAGAAATTCATGAAAAAGTTATTTGCTTTATCGCTGATGGTTGCTCTGGTCGGCTGTGCAGAGAAAAAACCTTTAACCCCTGAAGAGCAGTGGCATGGCTATTGTCGTAGTGTGGGGAATGCTGCACGGACCATTATGCTGGATCGTCAGAATGCGATCGAGAAAGAAAAGGCTGTTGAGCATGCCAACAAGATCGATGATGACATCACTCGCGGTTTTATCCTAAATATTATCGATGAAGTCTATGCACTTCCGGAACAGGAAATTAAGACCGATGTAGATGCAGCCCGTGAGAAAGTCCGCGCTGAATTTACCGAAAAATGTATCGCCACACCGCATGATAAAATGCCAGATTACAAACCGTTCTAAGGAACGGTTTTTTTATATTTAAATAAACAAACTAAGAAATCATCATTCAAAATAAATAGTGGTTTATAGATATAAGAAAATTCTTCTAATAATAAAAATAGCCTAAGCAATATTAAATATAATTTGTGACAATTGCTAAATCTAAAATATAGAAATGCTTATCTTTATATTGAATAATGAATTTAACTCCAAAGCCTTGAGGAGAACAATAATATGGACGTCGTGAAGTATTTATATCACTCAGATCTGCTGTTAGAAGATGAAAAAGGATTGGCTATTATCGGTAGCGGACGCTATGTCCTGAGTGTAGGAGACAAGGTCGTGATTAAGCAGATCTTGGAGCAGGACAAAAAACGCTGTCTGGTCGAGATTTCCTTTGCCAGCAACAACCATAGTCAGACTTATGAAGATCAATGCGAATTAAAATTTGAGGGTTGTCGGGACGCTTTTCAGCAATACTTGAACTCGACGACAGTCCACTAAGGTGGAGTATCTTTTTCTAAGTAAATCAGGCAACATCGATGTTGCCTTTTTTATGCGTCGAATTTGGTTAAAAGTTGCCATATCTGTACTTAAATTATGCAATGCGATGATGATTTGATTATTGAATGATCTTTATAAGCATCATTTAGTTATAAAATAATGAGCATCACAAAGAAACACTGTACTTGCATTAACTTTTAACTGGAATTTTAGTAAAATTTTAGAGTCCATATTATTTGTGAAGCTTTTATAAAGCAGGAATTCACAGGTAATTTTTTAAAAAAGAGGAATAACACCGTGCTAGAAGCTTACCGCCAACACGTTGAAGAACGTGCCGCACTCGGAGTCCCACCGAAGCCACTTGATGATGCTCAAACTGCTGCATTAGTTGAATTATTAAAAAATCCCCCAGCTGGTGAAGAAGCATACTTAGTTGACTTGCTTGAAAACCGTGTTCCAGCGGGTGTTGACCAAGCTGCATACGTAAAAGCTGCGTTCTTAGCTGCATTGGCAAAAGGCGAAGCGACTTCTCCACTAGTTTCTAAAGAACGTGCGGTTTACTTACTGGGCACTATGCTTGGTGGTTATAACGTTGCTCCTTTAGTTGAACTTCTAGAAGACGCAGAGCTTGGTGGTCTTGCTGCTGAAGCTTTGAAAAAAACGCTTCTTGTATTTGATGCGTTCCATGACGTAGCTGATAAAGCACGTGCAGGTAATGCAAATGCAAAAGCTGTTCTTCAATCATGGGCTGACGCTGAATGGTTCACAAACCGTGCAGACGTTCCAGAAGAAATCAAACTGACAGTTTTCAAAGTAACTGGCGAAACTAACACTGATGACTTGTCTCCAGCACAAGACGCTTGGAGCCGTCCAGACATTCCATTGCACGCAAATGCAATGCTGAAAAACGAACGTGATGGCATCAACCCAGAAGTTCCTGGTGAAGTTGGTCCATTAAACCAAATTAAAGATCTCATCGCGAAAGGCAACAAAGTTGCTTACGTAGGTGACGTTGTTGGTACAGGTTCTTCTCGTAAATCTGCAACTAACTCTGTACTTTGGTTCTTCGGTGACGAAATCGCTCACATTCCTAACAAGAAAGAAGGCGGTTATTGCTTAGGTTCTAAAATTGCTCCGATTTTCTTCAACACTATGGAAGACGCTGGTGCGTTACCAGTTGAAATCGACGTAGCAAACATGAACATGGGTGATGAAATCACTCTTAAAATCGACAAGGCTGCTGCTAAAGTAACTGCGTTCAAAGACGGTGCTCAAATCGCTGAAGCTGACCTTAAAACTCCAGTACTTCTAGACGAAGTTCGTGCGGGTGGTCGTATTAACCTGATCATTGGTCGTGGTTTGACAACTAAAGCACGTGAAGAGCTTGGTCTTGAGCCTTCAACTCTGTTCCGTACTCCAGTACAACCTGCTGACACTGGCAAAGGCTTCACCCTTGCTCAGAAGATGGTTGGTCGCGCTTGTGGTCTTCCTGAAGGTCAAGGTATCCGTCCAGGTACTTACTGTGAACCACGTATGACCACTGTTGGTTCTCAAGATACAACTGGTCCTATGACTCGTGACGAACTGAAAGACTTGGCTTGCCTAGGCTTCTCTGCTGACTTGGTAATGCAATCTTTCTGTCACACAGCTGCGTATCCAAAACCAGTTGACGTTCAAATGCAACACACGCTTCCTGATTTCATCATGAACCGTGGTGGTGTTTCTCTACGTCCAGGTGACGGTATTATCCACTCTTGGTTAAACCGTATGCTTCTTCCAGATACTGTTGGTACTGGTGGTGACTCACATACTCGTTTCCCAATCGGTATTTCATTCCCAGCAGGTTCTGGTCTTGTAGCATTCGCTGCAGCAACTGGTGTTATGCCACTTGATATGCCAGAGTCTGTTCTTGTGAAGTTCAAAGGTAAAATGCAGCCTGGTATCACTCTACGTGACCTAGTTCATGCGATTCCTTATGTAGCGATCCAAGAAGGTGATCTGACTGTAGAGAAGAAAGGTAAGAAAAACATCTTCTCTGGCCGTATCCTTGAGATCGACCTGACAGAAATGGAAACTGACCTGACTGTTGAGCAAGCATTCGAACTTTCTGATGCTTCTGCTGAACGTTCTGCTGCTGGTTGTGCGATCACTCTTTCTGAAGAGAAAGTTGCTGAATACCTACGTTCTAACATCACTATGCTGAAGTGGATGATTTCACAAGGCTATGGCGATGCTCGTACTATGGCGCGCCGTGTAGAGAACATGGAAAAATGGTTGGCTAACCCATCACTTCTTAAAGCTGATGCTGATGCTGAATACACTAAAGTGTATGAAATCGACCTTTCTACAATCACAGAACCAGTTCTTTGCTGCCCGAACGACCCAGATGATGCAAAACTTCTTTCTGACGTTCAAGGCGTTAAAATTGATGAAGTATTCATCGGTTCTTGTATGACTAACATCGGTCACTTCCGTGCAGCTGGTAAACTTCTAGACAAAGTACCTGGTGGTTCTTTATCTACTCGTCTATGGTTGGCTCCTCCAACTCGTATGGACGAACACCAATTGATGGAAGAAGGTTTCTACAATACTTATGGTAAAGCTGGCGCTCGTACTGAAATGCCAGGCTGTTCATTATGTATGGGTAACCAAGCACGTGTAGCTCCGAACACTACTTGTGTATCGACTTCTACTCGTAACTTCCCGAACCGTCTAGGTCAAGGTGCTAACGTTTACCTAGCATCTGCTGAGCTTGCTTCTGTTGCTGCTGTATTGGGTAAATTACCTTCTCCAGAAGAATACCAACAGTACGCTGCTCAAATTGACAGTATGTCTGCTGACATCTACCAATACTTGAACTTCGACAAGATGAGCGAGTATACAGATGCTGCTAAAGACATCGATACTAAGAAAATTGCTGCTGCTCAATTAGCTTAATTTGTTGAAAAATAAATTAAATTGAGTTAAAAAAAAGGGCTGATTTATCAGCCCTTTTTTATTTTATAATAAAGAGTACGTCAATTTGTGTCGTATTGGGGTTGCCTAGTATTTACCTATTTTATAGTCTTTAAAAATATAAATTAAAAGATAGTACTGGTGAAGTACATGAAACTAGTTAACAGCAAAAGTTTTAAAGACTATCAATTAATGACTGACTCTCAGTTAATTGAAGAAACCAAAATTATAATGGTTAAAAATATACGAGAGCTGATATCTTGCAATAATAATTTAGCCAAAGAACTATATCATCGAGGTTTGACGAATAATGTATTTTTTAAATCAGAAACTAAAATTGAGAAATATAGTGTATTAGATAATGACGAGTTACTTAATTATGCATTAAATTTAATTAATATAATTGGAATCCAAGGATTAAATGCACTTAGAAAATATGATGGAGTTTTATATAAAATATTGACAGCACGTCAATTAACTAAAGATATAGCTAAAAAAGCTAATTTTATTAATAAAGGAAGAGAGACGAAGAAAAAAATATTAAAAAAAAGTAAAGAAGTTCCCAAAAGATTCCAGTATGGTCAAATGAGTGATATTGAATTATATGATGAAATTATTCAATTAAAACATGAAAGTCCAACAAAATTAAATAAATTTGATAGTGTTTTATATAGTGAATTAAATAGAATAGATAGAATTCAAGTAAAAATAAAGGTTCATAAAACTCTAGGTTGGAGAAGAATATATTGTGATTACAGAAAATTAGATATAAAAGGGTGGGTTGAAATTTGTAAGCAGTTTGAATCAAAACAAAAATTTCATACAGATTATTCTGCTGCTTATGCAAAAGTTATCAAAACAGAATATTGGAATAAAGTTTGTAATATAATGTATAATCTTGGCTATTGGTCTTCACTTTATGGATTAGATGGTAAAAATTATCAAAGTAAAGCAGAATTAATAGTAGCAAATTGGTTGTATGAAATTAAAATAAACAAAAAAAGTCATCCTAAACTTATCTTTGATTCTAAAAAATATTATTCTGATTTTTATTTAAGTGATATAAATACTTATATAGAAGTTTTTATGTTTTCAGAAAGAAGTTTTCAAAAAAGAGCAGATTTACCAAATTGGGCAGATGGATACTATGCGAAAAGATTATATAAAGAAAAAAAGTATAGAGAAAATATCTTAAATTTAATAGTTATAGAGGCTGAAATATATCGGTTAGATGGTATAGAAAAATATAAGGAACATATTTTCAATGTATTTAATAATTATGGAATTAAATTACCCTTAATTTCAAATGAAAGACTGTTATTTGGTACAGGTAGAAAAGGTCTAGATTGGACTCTTGACGATTTTGTTAATTATGCTGATGAAATGGGATGGGATAAGTTGTCAGATTTTCAAAAAAACGAAATTTCTCTCTATAATGTTCTGATATTAAGAAAAATGCGCTTGGATGTAGAGAATTTATTAAATGATAAATATGGTCGAAAAAAACGCGCAATAGGTGCAAATCTAATCCCACTTGAGATCTTAAAGGATTATTGTCTAAATAATAATATTACTATGAAAAAAGAGTATGAGAAGGCGTACAAAGAATCTGATCTACCAATGGGGGCACCTGCAGATATTAGACAATCCTATGGTACTTCATGGGCAGAATTTTTTGGTAGAAGATTTCGGTTTGATTTATGGCCTTGGGAAAAGGCTAGAGAATATGTTCGAAGTAGAGGTTTTAAAAGTAAAGCGGAGTTTACTCAAGCTGTCACTACCGAAACAGACACAGAAATGAAATATATACGGCGTAATCCTGGGAATAGAACATCTGGTGGGTACTCCGAATTTATTGATTGGTACGATTTTTTAGGAAAAAGGTAATTCAAAACTTATAAAAAGAGATGAATTGTACTAGCTTAAACCTGAGGTGATTGTTTTGGACTAAATATTTTTGGCTCAAATATTATTTTTGACCAAGACACTTGGGATCATGACTACTATGTCTGCGAAACCACCACAGACCAACAAGCCAAAAATTGGGTTTATGATATTTCACTACATTAATTTCCTCTGTTCAGGCTACAAATTAAACAATTACTAGAAACAATAACTTGCATAACATTTCTAAAATTGATTTTTCATACTGTTTTCCTAAAACTGTATGAAAATAAAGCCAATAGGGAATGTTATGAATTATGAGATCGATGCCTTTGGCACCTTGGTGATTGCAGTATTTTTTCTTTTTATTGGGCGGTATCTTGTTAGTAAAATTGGCTTCTTTAGAAACTATAACTTACCTGAGCCTGTAATCGGCGGTCTAATCGCAGCGATTACAGCTTTTATTCTCTATAAATTTTTTAATATCAGTGCCACATTTGACTCAGAAATCCAAACCATTCTGATGCTGATGTTCTTTACCTCTGTGGGTTTAAGTGCAGACTTTACCAAGCTCAAAGAAGGTGGGAAATCACTGCTGATCTTTCTGGTCTGTGTCATTCTATTTGTAGTTGTACAAAATGCGGTTGGCATGAGTTTAGCCACAGCACTTGGGCTTGATCCATTGATTGGTCTGATTGTCGGTTCTGTTACCTTAACGGGTGGACATGGTACTGCCGGTGCTTGGGGTGAAGTGCTTGAAACTCAATATGGAATACAGGGGGCAATTGTCCTCGGAATGGCAAGCGCTACTTTTGGTTTGATTATTGGTGGACTTGTGGGCGGTCCGGTTGCCAAATTCTTGATTAAACGCAATCAATTGGCAGAGACAGTAGCGCAAGAGACCAATGAGCAACAACTCGATACTAGCATCAACACCGCACCCTTCGAATATCCAAAGAAAACCCGACTGATCACAGCCAGTAATGCGGTATCAACTTTGGGGATGTTTGCCTTATGTATTTTTGTCGCCAATCAGATGACAGAAATCAGTCAGGGAAGATGGTTTGAACTGCCAACCTTTGTCTGGGCCTTAGGGACAGGGGTGATTGTACGTAACTTTCTGGAGCATGTACTGAAAGTCGATATTTTCGACCGTGCCATTGATGTATTTGGTAATGCGTCATTATCCCTGTATTTATCTATGGCCTTACTTTCACTGCAACTCTGGCTGCTGGCCGATTTGGCAGGCCCGCTCATTACCATTTTGTTTGCGCAGACAGCGGTACTAATTTTATTTACCGCAATTGTGACCTTTAGAATCATGGGAAAAAATTACGATGCAGCTGTATTGGTGGCGGGGCATTGTGGTTTTGGTATGGGAGCAACTCCAACTGCGATTGCCAATATTCAGGCGGTCACCAATAGTTATGGTCCATCACATAAAGCATTTTTGATCGTACCGCTGTGTGGTGCATTTTTTATTGATATTGTGAATGCTGTGGTGATTCAGAGCATCATTGCATTTTTCGGTTAAATTTTAATACGACTTCAAAATCATACAGACATAAAAAAGCCCCATGGTTAGGGGCTAGTCGTATGCACATCTGAGGCACATACTGTAAGAGGCTCATCTCATACTGAGCGTATTAAAGCACATTAACCTATTAATAGCCATTTAAATCATCTTTAGGCAGATAACTGTTGCTCAATGACTGGCCATAAGTTTTGATGTGACTTCTTGAACATCAGCATATGGCCAATCCCTTTATGACCATATTCTTGGGGTTTTAGTTCAATCATTTCTGTTGCTGCTTTTGGATATAAGCGCAGCAAGTCTTTGACATTCGCTTGAGTGGCGATTTCATCATCCGAAGCCCAGATTGATGTGATCGAGCAGGTGATCTGGGCATGATAGTCATGTGCCGGTGAGATCTTTTTACCAATCGCATTGATGACATAACCCGGTTTACTACAAAATTCTGCCCATTCACGTGCCACATCTTTTGGCAGGTTTTCACCCATACCAATCGCTTGGGTTGGGCCATAGCCTTTGGTGATACGTGCCAATGGAAAAATGATATTGAACATCACTGGCGCTAGTAATTTAGTGCGACCCCTTAAACCTTTAACATGACCAGTCGATCCGGCAATTGCCACGACTTTTTCCACTTTGGCATAGCTTGGGACAATACCCAGAAGCTGTCCACCAGCACTATGACCGAGTAAGATGACCTTTGCTGCCTGAGTTTTAGCTAATAGCGCATCTATCGCAGCCGGAATGTCCAGTTGTCCCCATTGCACAATACTGGCTTTAGACTGTTTAACCGAACCTTTTAAAGATTCCCCAATACCTCGAAAATCAAATACCATTACGGCATAACCCTGAGTTTGCAACCAGCAGCTAAAAATATGATAAAACTGTTTGGTAATGCCAGTCGCAGGACAGATTAATATGGGAGATTTCTTACTTTCAGTCTCAGTGACTGGATAAAAACGTGCACTTAATTGATAGCCATCCTGGCACTTTAGAGTCAATGTTTCGAATTCAGACATGGGCTACACTATATTTTTGAATCAGAATGAATGCTTAAATTTACCTGACTTCTTCAAAGAAACTTGTTAAAACAATGACTAAAAAGTCAGTACGATGATAAAAAACGGAAAGAAAATATGCAGGGAATAGAACTTGATCTGGCAGTAAAGATCGCGATTATTTTTAGTGGAATATTCTTATGGGTGGGGATGTTAACCGGAGTATGGAAGTATTGGCAAATCCGCCAGTCTGTCAATTCACGGGCGCATTATTATGTGGATATTGCGCATCGCAGCAGTCTGCTTTATGCCCCTGCGACATTGATTCTGGCAGTATTGGCTTACTATTCAGCACTATCTTCGCAGATTAATTTGATCTGTGTATTGATCAATGTTCTCTTTTTCAGTTTCTCGATTGGCGCTTATATCTTGCATGGGTTTTTGAAAGACACCACTAATCAGTTTAAGCGACCGCATCAACTAGGTAAATTTCAGTTGCCGGGCGTGCTTATGACTTTGGCAATGTTAGGTTTAATTATTGCAGAATTAGGAGGAACAAGTGTGCTTCTTTATGGGGCGGCGGTCGGATTATTCTAATTTTTTAATAGTTGATTTTATTTTTTGAGCTTTAAGCTCAATTTATTTCTTTTCTGCCAGATGGATGACTGGCCAGATCATCCACTGGGGTATAAATTTATTAATAAATTATCGGTATTTCTGGTCGATCACAGCCCATAAGAAAAAGGCTGCCGAGACAATCAAGGCATAACCGACGTACTCAAATTTTAAATTGCCTTGAATTAAACAATGCACAATCAAGGTCAGCATAAGCGCAACCGTGGTGCTCAAGAAAGTCACCAGATTGGTATTTGCCTTAAGAGCGTCAATGAAGACTTGCTTTTTGAAATGTACTGATAACATCTCCATCCCTCCCGTTTATTTGTATTATTGAAGAGTAAATCTTATTGATTTAGTCTGAATTGAATATACAGTTGTACTTCTTAATTTCAACCTTTGCAACTATTTAAGTGAACTTTAACAGTTAAAAAAGGCCTTCTTTAGTCGTATTACTGTACTTATCAATGATTGCATCCGAATCATCATCTTAAACATTTCAGCGAGGGCAGTTCGACTGAAGTGTGCAAGCGATCATTCATTGCTACCATAGGGAAAAGCAAATTCTACGCCAAAGATTTGTAGAGATAATCTAGAAAATGTAAGTCTATGTAGAATGATGAAGGTGAGTTGGTTTAATCAGGAAACAATATGTTTAAAAAACAGTAAAATAGAGAGTTGTATTGATCTTCTGCTAAAGAATGAAAACGGAAGTAAGAAAGAAGCTAATTAAAATAATTGATTAAAAGTTTATAAAGCTTTCTAAAATACAATTTGGCTATGATGAGAAGGTTAGGGTGTAAACAATAAATGCCGGTTTGGGTAAAACCTGACAGATATTGATCACGCTAAAACCGGATTTTGGGTAAAAATACGATTTTTATGACCTCTTAGAAAGATTAATTTCTGATGCGGTCAATCACAGCGGCAATGACAAGAACAATAAGAGATGGAATCAGCCATGCCATATTTTGTTCAGAAAGCGGTAAGTTCTGTAGCAATTCAGGTAATTCAAGACCAGCAACTTTAAGCCCATCAAAAACACCGAAAATAAATGCAACCAGTGTGGTCGGTGCAACAACTTGAGCAGGCTTTTGAAAGAAATGACCGCAGAAGCTTAGCAGGATCACTGCAATCGCAGGCGGATAAATCGCGCTCAATACAGGCACAGAAACGGCAATTAGTTTGGTCAAACCAAGATTTGAAATCACCAGCGAGAAGCCGACCAGTACAAAGACAAAGGCTTTATAAGGCAGTTTGGTAATAGACGAGAAATATTCAGCACATGCGCAGGTCAAACCAATCGCAGTCACCATGCAGGCAACAAAGATCATGGTAGCAAGGAAATAAGCACCCATATCACCAAAAGCATGTTGTACATAGGCATGCAGAATAATCGCACCATTCGCAGCATTAGGGGCAACATCGTGACTACCTAGGCCTAGTTTAAACAGGCTGAGATACACCAGCGTCAAACCGATACCAGAAATAATCGCTGCATTGACTGCATATTTGGTAATCAGCTTGCGATCCGTTACGCCACGAGAAGTAATCGCACGCACGATCACAATACCAAAGACCAATGCGCCTAAGGTATCCATGGTCAGATAACCATTAACGATGCCTTCAGTGACCGGACTTGTAACATAGTTGCCCACTGCAGCAGGTGGTTTGCCGGCAGGAATCAACACTGCAGCACCGCCTAAAATGATCAATGCGATAATTTTTACCGGAGACAGGAAGTAACCAACCGTATCCAGAATCTTATTTGGATAAAGAGAAACCAGAGTCACTACAGCAAAATAGATCACACTATAGATCAGCAGGTTGCTAGGTGCATTGCCAAAGTATGAAGAGAAGCCGATTTCATAAGAAACGGTTGCGGTACGTGGTGTCGCGAATAAAGGTCCAACCGTCAGATAACACACAACAGTCAGTAAAAGACTGGCAGCTTTACCTAATGGAGAACTTAAGATCTGGATGGAACCTTCAACACGTGACAATGCCACGATGGTGATGACAGGTAGGCCAACTGCCGTAATCAGGAAACCTAGGGCAGCTAACCATACATGCTCACCGGCTTGTTGAGCCACAATCGGTGGAAAGATAATGTTGCCCGCACCAATGAACAGTGCAAAGGTCATAAAACCTAAGGCCACAATATCTCTTGTACGGAGACTTGTCATAGAGGGAGAACAAATAAATAAAAGAAAGCGATTTTAGTGTATATATGATGATTTTTGGAGTTTAATTTAATGCCGAAAGCCTTGATTTTACTGATCTTGATGATCGGATAATATGAACTTTAAAAGCTTGGTAGAAATATATCTTTGATATTCAGTTGAAAAAATTATAATTTATTTTTAAATAAATAAATCATTTAGGCTCCATTTCATCATTTTAAGCTTATTGTTTGTATAAATAAGCAGCATTGAGATTCTCTAGAGCAAGTTTTAAGAATTGTCATGCAGAGCGAACAAATGCGCATCTTGGCTGAAAAAGGACTATAATTTCCCGATTCACCTTGAGGATAGATCCATGCGAGCTCCAGCGATTACTCTGAAAACCGAACAAGATATCGAAAAATTACGTATATCTGGGCGTTTGGCTGCACAGGTTTTGGAAATGATCGGGGAGCATGTCAAGCCGGGTGTCACAACTGAATATCTGGATGACATCTGTCATGATTTTATCGTCAATACACTAAAAGTGACGCCAGCTAATATTGGCTATTATGGTTATACCAAAACCACCTGTATTTCACCGAATGAAGTGGTTTGTCATGGTATTCCATCTCCGAATACTGTCTTGCAAGACGGCGATATTATTAATATTGACGTTGCGATTATTAAAGATAGTTATTTTGGCGATACCAGCCGAATGTATTATGTCGGTACACCATCTCCTGAAGCCAAACGTCTGGTCGAAACCACTTATGAAGCTATGGTTGCCGGGATTCATGCCGTTAAACCGGGTGCAACTTTAGGCGATATTGGTTATGCAATCCAGTCTGTTGCACAGCGTGAAGGCTATACCATTGTGCGTGAATACTGTGGCCATGGGATTGGTAAAATTTATCACGAACAGCCAAACATTCTGCATTACGGACAACCAGGTCAGGGCATCAAACTGGTACCCGGTATGGTCTTTACCATTGAACCTATGGTCAACATGGGTAAAGCGCGTGTTAAAGAGTTGAAGGACGGCTGGACAGTCGTGACTGCAGATAAATCCTGGTCGGCTCAATGGGAACACATGGTAGTCGTGACTGAAACAGGTTTTGAACTATTATCGCCGTGGCCAGAAGGCACTGGCGAATATCCGGAAATTTAAATTATTTTTCATGTTATGCATTGAAATACAGTAGCTTACATAAATTACAGCATACGTGTTATTAATGACAAAAGCCTACAAAATACTACATGAAGAAGTGGTTTAACCAGCCAAATTCTCTTAATCTATTTATAGTTAGTTGATATTTGCTTTGTTAGATGTCTGATTGCTGTGTATTAGATTTGGCTTGGCGGTAGTAGTTTCCTTTCGTTCACTTCATGCTGTAGTGAATCGTTTTTATTAGCTCATTTTTCCCCAAGAATGAGCTATTTTTTTTTGCCGGAAATATGTCTATTTATACAAGATGCAGATGCTCAACCAGATAATCAATAAATACTCTTACAGCTGGTAACAGACCACGACGGGAAGGATAAACCAGATGGAAAATTCCATGTGCCGTTTTCCAGTCTGAAAGTACCCGAACCAGTTCGCCCCGTTCTATATATTGCTGCACGACATTATCGGGCAATAAGGTAATACCACAGCCTGAAGCTGCCAGTTGTGCCAGCATATTCAGGTCTGATCCCATTACGGTCGGGTTGATCCGGATTTTCTTCTGTTGCTGCTGCTCATTCTGCAATATCAGGAACTGTTCAGTATGTTCCTCAGCCATGCTTAAAATTTTATGTTCAGAGAGCTGTTCAGGTGTTTTAAGATCGCCAAATTCATTTAAATAGCCCTGACTGGCAAACAGATGCTGTTCAATTTTTTCAAACTGACGAATTACCAGATTCGGATCATCATCCAGGCTGGTCCGTACCCGTAAGGCCAGATCAAAACCTTCATTAATAATGTCCACACGTCGATTGGTGATCATCATCTGGACTTTAATTTCAGGATATTTTTTCAGGAAATCCGGCAGGATTTTTGCCATTTCATTCTGGGCAATGGAGACGGGCAGGCTGATTTTAATGGTACCACGCGGTTCAGTACTGAGATGATCCACCAGATCATGGGCGGCCTGTGCTGCACTGAGCATCACTTGTGCATGTCGATAGATATTCATGCCAATATCAGTGACTGCAAAATGGCGAGAACTACGCTGAATCAGGCGGACACCAAGGCGTTCTTCCAGATTATAAACACGGCGGCTGAGCTTGGATTTGGGAATATCGGTGGCACGTTCGGCTGCACTAAAGCCGCCATGTTCAACGACCTGCGCAAAACAGTAAAAATCATCCAGATCAGTCAGCATCGTTTAATTCCATTCCTGCAACAATAGGCTGATTAAAAAATGATTGTTGCATACTGTCAACTATAGAATACGAATTTTGAATGATGACTAGATCTCGGACTCAAGTAATTTAAGCAAGGTCTTCATGCCTTCTGTGGCTGTCTGGGAAATCTTGTGAAACTGGGCGGGTAAATGTTGTTGATCTGCTTTGGGATCAATATAATAAGCTGTGCAGTGAGCTGTAATCTCATGGATTAAGCCAGCAACAGGATATACTTGCAGACTAGTTCCAATAACCACGAAAATGTCAGCATCCTGTACACAATCTTGTGCTTCTTCATAAGCAGGTACGGCTTCGCCAAACCAGACTACATGTGGACGTAGTGGATAGCCCTCCTTACAGAAGTGTTTAGTTAAATCTAATTCAGTCCCTTCAATCGGATAAAACTCGGTGGTGTACTGACAATTCGGGCCTGAGGTTTTGGCTAGGCGGATATTGCCATGCAGGTGAATAACCTTGGAGCTTCCAGCACGTTCATGCAGATCATCAATATTTTGAGTAATCACATGGACATCAAAATCATCTTCAAGTTCGGCAATGAGTTGATGAGCTGCATTTGACTGCGCTTCCAGAATGTTTTTACGTCGGGCATTATAAAAGCGTTGCACCAGTTCCGGATTTTTAGCCCAAGCTTCGGGTGTCGCCACTTCTTCTATACGATACTGTTCCCAAAGCCCATCACTATCACGGAAGGTGTTGATCCCACTTTCCGCACTCATGCCAGCACCTGAAAACACCACCAGTTTTTTCATGATTTCTTCTCCTGAATCTTTAGGCCGCTGAAGAACTGTATTGAGAATTTTCTTTCAGAAAGATACCGAGCTCCCTGGCAAATTTGAGTGGTTCGGTCAGTAAGGGGGTATGGCCAGATTTCGTGAAAAATACCTGTTTAGCCTGAGGCAGGCTTTGAGCAATTAGGCGCTGACCTTCCACAGGATAAAGTTTTGACTGCACACCGCTAAAGAAAGTTACTGGACAAGTAAGCTTCGTCAGAGCTTCACGATAATCTTCCTGATGATATAAATAATTATTGATGTACCACGTCATATAATCCACCCGGCTAGAAGGCAGGAGCAGGCTTTGCAGACGAGGTTGATTCATGATGAACTTAAATACTTTCAAACTGGCTGGACGATCATTTTGTAGCTGGATAAAGCGCAGCCATAATGCTGCAATCTGCTGACGTACTGCAGTATCCAGATCCCGAATGAATTCAATATGCTGATGTTCTGCAAGTAGTGATGAAAGCTGCTGCAAAATTTCAATAAATTCCTGATGGCGTGGACCAAAAAGTCCAAATGCCCAGGCATCATCCACCGGAATCTTCGGTGTTTGATCAATATGCAAATAAGCTGCTATGTGTTTGGAAAAATCTCCATAGCACAAGCCATGCATGGTAGTGGTTGCGCCCATAGAGTAAGCAATTACAATGAATTGATCTAAATTGAGCTGCTGGATCACCGACTGAACATCAAGCCAGTGACTGGAAATCGCATCCAGGTCTTGCGGGATTTTGCAGTGACTAGACGCCCCAAAACCGCGCCATTCAGGAATGATAAAGCGGAAATTTTTCTGATGTGGATAGAGAAAAGCTGCCCATTGCCAGCTCAACATGCCCAGACCGGATAGGACCAGTACAGGTTGACCCTGACCGTATTCACGTACAAATAACTGTTCGCCATCTGCCATGGTATAGAAGGGCATGCATATCTCCGTATTTATAATTTTTCTACATCGAATTGTTTAAGTCTGGGAATAACCTGTTCCAGCCAGGCAATCCAGCCCAGTTCCTGATCAATACCCAGTTGCAGAATCATTTTATGAATATACAGGGTTCGGTCATTTTCGTCAGCTTGAGCAAAGTCTTTGGCGAAAATATGCTGATAGGTTTTAAGCTTTTCTTTATGTATTTCTAGATGTCGTTCCAGTTCAGGTAAGGTGCTGTTGCCGCCAAGCTGGGCTTCTGCACGCAGACGAACCATCAATTCTTCACGAAGCTGTGCAGGAGAACTATGCTCCAGCATCCAGTTAGCCAGTTCTTCCCGGCCGAGTCGTTCTACCTGATAGGTTTTTTTACGGCTATGAGAATCTTCCTCTTCTATGGTCGAAATCCAGCCTTTTTGCAGCATGGCATTCAATTCACGATAGATCTGCTGATGGGTGGCATTCCAGAAGAAACCCATGGAGCGGTCAAAACGGCGTGCTAGCTCAATGCCGGTACTCGGTTTCTCAATCAGGCTGGTGAGTAAAACATGTGATAAAGACATAAACGTCTCAAAAAAGTGACTCGGGATTATTATGCAACATGTTGCATAAAAATCAATTCTGCACTATAAATTAGTGCAACAAGTTGCATAAGGCTGATGCTTGATGGAAATAAATCAGTCAGCCTGAATAAAAATAGCCAGCACATCTGCACGCTAGGGAGTTGAAATGTCTAAATATCCGAATTTACTTGCCCCACTGGATCTGGGTTTTACCACGCTTAAAAACCGTGTCTTGATGGGCTCTATGCATGTGGGTCTAGAAGAAGCACCGGGTGGTTATAATCGGATGGCTGCCTTTTATGCAGAACGTGCCAAGGGCGGTGTGGCTTTAATCGTCACGGGTGGTATTTCACCGAATGATTATGGCGTCACTTTTCAGGGCGGTTCCAAGCTCGACACGATTGAAGAAGCTGAAAAGCATAAAATCATTACTCAAGCCGTGCATGAGGCTGGCGGGAAAATTGCCATGCAGATCCTGCATACCGGCCGTTACTCTTATCAGGCGGAAAATGTCGCGCCGTCTCCAATTCAGGCACCGATTAATCCAGTCAAACCGCATGCCTTAAGCTCTGCTGAAGTGCAGCAAACCATTGATGACTTTGCCAACTGTGCCAGACTGGCTCAATACGCCGGTTATGACGGTGTCGAAATCATGGGTTCAGAAGGTTACCTGATCAATGAGTTCATCGCAGCGCGTACCAATCATCGTGATGATGAATGGGGTGGTAGTTATGAAAACCGTATCCGTTTCCCGATTGAAATTGTACGCCGTACCCGTGAAATGGTCGGTGAGAATTTTATTATTATCTATCGTCTTTCCATGCTGGATCTGGTTGAAGGCGGTTCAACTCTAGAAGAAGTAATCCAACTGGCCAAAGCCATTGAGAAAGCGGGCGCGACGATTATTAATACCGGTATTGGCTGGCATGAAGCGCGTATTCCGACCATTGCTACCAAAGTGCCACGTGCGGCCTTTACTTGGGTTACGCGCAAGCTAAAAGGTCAGGTGAGTATTCCTCTTATTACCTCTAACCGTATTAATACGCCGGAAATGGCAGAATATGTCCTGGCTACAGGCGATGCCGATATGGTGTCAATGGCACGTCCAATGCTGGCAGACTCTGAGTTTGTCTTAAAAGCAGAACAGGGCCGTAGTGATGAAATTAATACCTGTATCGGTTGTAATCAGGCCTGTCTGGATCATATTTTCTCGATGAAAATTGCTACCTGTCTGGTGAATCCACGCGCGTGTTATGAAACTGAACTGATCTTTAAAGAAACCAATGTAGCGAAAAATATTGCAGTGATTGGTGCAGGACCAGCGGGTTTAAGCTTTGCCATCTATGCAGCAGGTCGTGGTCATCATGTCACTGTATTCGAAGCTTCAGCGCAGATTGGTGGGCAATTTAATATTGCGAAGACCATTCCAGGTAAGGAAGAGTTTTATGAAACCTTACGTTATTTCAAACGTCAGATTGAGTTGCAACCACGTATTCAATTGAAATTAAATTGCACCGCGACCTTTGATCAGCTGATTTCAGCCGAATTTGATGACATTGTGGTTGCCACTGGGGTGACACCGCGTCAGCTCGATATTCCTGGAATTGATCATCCTAAAGTGTTGTCTTATCTGGAGGTACTAAGAGAGCGTAAACCAGTCGGCCAGCGTGTAGCGATTATTGGTGCAGGGGGTATTGGCTTTGATACGGCTGAGATGCTCAGTCATGGGACCGAAAGTGGTAGCGTCAATCCGGAAAAATTCTATGATGAATGGGGAATCGATACTAACTATGAAAATGTCGGTGGACTCAAGACCGCCAATGTAGAACAGCCTGAACGTGAAATTTATTTATTGCAGCGTAAAGCAGCTTCTGTCGGTTCAAGTCTGGGTAAAACCACAGGCTGGATTCACCGTGCTGGCTTAAAGCATCGTAATGTCAAAATGATTGCCGGTGCAAGCTATGAAAAAATTGATGATCAAGGTCTGCATGTGATGGTAAATGATCAACCTGCAGTGTTAGACGTAGATAATGTCATTATCTGTGCTGGTCAGGAATCTTATACTGCCATGTTTGATGAACTGAAAGCTGCCGGTAAAAACGTGCATCTCATTGGTGGTGCGAAAGAAGCAGGTGAGCTGGATGCTAAACGTGCAATCCGTCAGGGTGCTGAATTGGCTGCGGTGATTTGATTGATAAAACTTAAAAGATGACAGTTTTTGCTTTCATGCGAAATTGTCATGAAAGAAAGTTGATTGTTCCCTCTCCTTTGTTAAAGGAGAGGGTTAGGGAGAGGATTCTATTCTGAAACACCAGAATCCCCCTAAATCCCCCTATTTGCAAAGAGGGACTTTACAACAAAAAGGAAATAATAATGACACTACAAACAACCCAAACTGCAATTATGCGTTGGCATGAAATGTTGGAAACACGTGACATGTCCATATTGAATGAACTCCTCGCGGACGATGTCGTATTCCGCTCACCCGTGGCTTTTCAGCCTTATCCCGGGAAACAGGTTGTATTTTTTATCTTGACCAATGTGGTTCAGGTCTTTGAAAACTTCAGTTATCACCGCGAATTTCTTAGTGAAGATGGTAACAATGTTGTACTTGAGTTCTCCGCCAATGTCGGCGATAAGAAACTTAAGGGAATCGACATGATTCAGTTCAATGATGAAGGTCAGATCATTGATTTTGAAGTAATGATACGACCAAAATCTGGACTTGAAGCCTTAGCTATAGAAATGGGCCAGCGGATTCAGGCTTATCAGGCTAATACTTAATTTCCTAAAATTGATTCAAGTCGGCATGAAGTTTGTACATCACTGATAGAAAACTAGAGGGGAATACAGATGAAAATGTGGCTTAAAAAAATGAGTCAACTTTCAAGTGAATATCTGGACCGCTTTAGCGGAGCCGATCTTCCAACACTTTATTATAATCCGAATGGTTTATTTTCTGGTGTGATTGAACGTTTACCACTTTTAAAACAGAAATATCGTCCAACACCGTGGTTATCGAATGCGCATGCGCACATTCTATATCTGGACTTGATAAAAAAACGCACGATTAAGCTGCAATATGATGTGCTTGAGCAGCTGAATATGTCCGATGGCGGCATTACTGGCATTGCCTGGTATGGTTTAGATTTACCGCCAAGTACACCTACCATTGTGCTATTGCATACCATTACCGGCTCTCCGGAATCCATGCGGGAGCTGGTGCGTGACCTACATAAATATACAGGCTGGCGTGTTGCTCTGTGTTTGCGCCGTGGTCATGCTGACCTGCCAATGCCTGTGCCAAAAATGAACTTGTTTGGTTCAACCCAAGATCTGCGTGAACAGTTGCTCTATATTCAGGACAAGTTTCCTCAATCCGATCTCTATGGTGTGGGTTCCTCTGCGGGGACAGGACTGTTGGTTCGCTACTTGGGTGAAGAGGGCGAGCAGACCCCACTCAAAGCAGCCTTTGCTTTATGCCCAGGCTATAACACTGAAACCGGTTTTGCCTATGTACATCCGTTTTATAGCAAAGTCATGGCTAAAAAACTGATCAAACGTTTTATCCATCCTTATCAGGAAACCTGGCAGATTTATCCTTCATGGAAGCAATTGCTTGAGGTGAAAGACTTGTCTGAATTTGAACAGCGCTACTATGAGCTGGCAGGCTTTTCAGATTATGAAAGTTATACTAAGGCCACCAATCCAATTTATGTCTTTGAAAATGTCAAAATTCCATTGATGATTTTGAATTCGGAAGATGACCCGGTCTGTCATATCCAGAATCTGGAACCGTATAAGGATGTCATTCGAGCCATGCCAAATATTGTGGTCGTCACCACTAAAAAAGGTAGCCATTGTGGCTTTTATCAGGGCTTAATGCAGACAGAATCATGGGCCACTCGTCTGATGGCAGATTATTTACTGCAACTTTCCGATACTCCAACGGCAGCTTGAAAGAGATTTTTAAACCATAAAAAACCCAGCATAAGCTGGGTTTTTTTGATGAAGGATTATATTAGTTTTCAAGTGCTGGCATAGCAGCAGCAATTGCATCTGCAACTGCATCATCTTCAGACTTGTTTGCAGAAGATGAGTTGTTTTTAGGAGCGGCTGGTGTTGCTGCAGGTTTTGCAGGCTGCTCAGTGCTTGAATTTGTTTCAGCTGCAGGCGCAGGCTCTGATTGAGCAGGTTCCGGTTTTTTAACTTCACGGCGAATTTCAGTCGTAGTATTCGCAGTTTGTTCGCGCTGGATTTCAACAGTCGGTGCTGCTGGTGCTTCTTCAACCGGTTCAACTGGTGTTGATTCTAATGGTTCAACAGGCTCAAGTTGTACAGGTTCCGGAGCAACCACTTCAGATGCTGGAGTAACTTCGGTTTGTTCTTCTTCTTTTGGAGCTTCTTTTTTTACACAACCAGTCAGTGTAAGGCCAGTCAGGATCAGGGTACAGATTAAAAGTTTCTTCATCATCATTGCATCAAACAGAATAGTGTAGGGTGTGAATGTTCCTATTATAGCAGCAAAATGCAATATATAAATCATATGAACTTACTGTAATTTTTTTCAGGAATTGCTGTTAGAATAGTCAATTGTTTATTGTTCTTTGATTTGATGCGGATTGACTTTGCTTTATTGGTACAAGGTAAAGTAAAATTGCGCAACATTGCAGGCCGATTTAGGCTCGATTGTACGAGAAACCCAATGACCCATTTTATTTTCGTGACTGGTGGTGTTGTTTCATCACTAGGTAAAGGTATTTCAGCTGCTTCTGTTGCTGCACTTTTAGAAGCCCGTGGTTTAAAAGTGACCATGGTAAAAATGGATCCATACATTAATGTCGATCCAGGGACTATGAGCCCATTCCAGCACGGTGAAGTTTTTGTTACAGAAGACGGTGCTGAAACAGACTTAGACTTGGGTTACTACGAACGTTTCTTGCGTCGTGCGAAAATGACCAAACTGAATAACTTTACATCAGGCCGTGTTTACCAGGATGTTCTGAATAAAGAACGCCGTGGTGACTACCTGGGTGGTACTGTACAAGTTATTCCACACATTACTGACAACATCAAAGAACGTGTACTTCGCGCTGGCGAAGGTTATGACGTTGCGATCGTTGAGATCGGCGGTACTGTAGGTGACATTGAATCTCTCCCATTCATGGAATCTGTACGTCAGTTAATGGTTGAACTTGGTCATAAACGTACGATGCTGATGCACTTAACGTTACTCCCATACATTAAGTCTGCAGCAGAATTAAAAACTAAACCAACTCAACACTCAGTAAAAGAACTTCTGTCTATTGGTATTCAACCAGACATTTTGATCTGCCGTACTGAACATGATGTTGATGCAGATACGACGCGTAAAATTGCCTTGTTCACTAACGTAGAAGCGCGTGCAGTGGTCGTGTGTAAAGATGCACGTACGATCTACCAGATTCCACGTACTTTCTATGAACAGAACGTTGATGATCTCATCTGTGAACGTTTCGGCTATGACAATCTTCCAGAAGCAGACCTGTCTGACTGGGATAATGTGGTAGAAGCTTTACTGAACCCTGAATACACCGTTCGTGTGGCAATGGTTGGTAAATATGTTGAACTTCCAGATGCCTATAAGTCTGTGAACGAAGCACTTTTACATGCCGGTATTCAAAACCGCGTGAAAGTTCAGATCGACTATGTCAATGCTGAAGAGCTTGAAAGCCAAGATGTCAATGAAGTATTGAAAGATGCGGATGCAATCTTGGTTCCAGGTGGTTTCGGTGAACGTGGTACTGAAGGCAAAATGAAAGCAATTCGTTTTGCACGTGAAAACGGTGTTCCATTCCTGGGCATCTGTTTAGGTATGCAGCTTGCAGTGATCGAATATGCACGTAATGTGGCGGGTATCACTGATGCGACTTCAACAGAATTCAACCGTTCAACCAAATCTCCATTGATTGGTCTGATCACTGAATGGTTAGATGAGCGCGGTGAAGTTCAACAGCGTTCAGTAGATTCTGATCTTGGCGGTACCATGCGTCTAGGTGCACAGAAGTCTGAACTGGTACCGGGTACCAAGACTGCTGAAGTGTATGGTTCGGATGAAATTATCGAACGTCACCGTCACCGTTACGAGATGAACAACCGTTATATCCCAGTGCTGGAAGAAAAAGGCATGAAGATTTCTGGTTATTCTCCAGTGCAACACCTGGTAGAAACTGTTGAAATTCCTGCACATCCTTGGTTTATTGCAGTACAATTCCACCCGGAATTTACCAGCTCGCCACGTGATGGACATCCATTATTTGCCGGTTTTATTGATGCTGCGAAAAAACAGTACCAAAAAACTAAATAATGCGAGTTTAAGACACAACTAGGAAGTTTAAATGTCACAATTAAAACCACAAGAAATTGTACGTTTAGGCGATATACAAATGGCAAACCACTTGCCATTTGTACTATTCGGCGGCATGAACGTACTTGAGTCGAAAGACTTAGCTTTTGAAATTGCAGAGACTTATGTTGATATCTGCAAACGTTTAGATATTCCATATGTCTTTAAAGCAAGTTTTGACAAAGCCAACCGTTCAAGCCTGAACTCATTCCGTGGGCCTGGCCTGGAAAAAGGAATCGAGTGGTTAGCCGACATTAAAAAACATTTTAATGTGCCAATTATCACTGATGTACATGAGCCGTATCAGGCTGCTCCTGTGGCAGAAGTTGCTGACATTATCCAGCTACCTGCATTCTTAAGTCGTCAGACTGACCTGGTTGAAGCGATGGCAAAAACTGATGCCATTATCAACATCAAGAAAGCCCAGTTCCTTGCTCCGCACGAAATGCGCCACATTTTGCATAAGTGTCTGGAAGCAGGGAATGACAAGCTGATTCTTTGTGAGCGTGGTTCTGCTTTTGGTTACAACAATCTGGTTGTAGACATGCTGGGCTTCGACATCATGAAAGAAATGAACGTGCCAGTATTCTTTGATGTAACACATGCATTACAAACTCCAGGCGGTCGTGCTGACTCTGCCGGTGGTCGTCGTGCGCAGATTACTACACTGGCGCGTGCCGGTATGGCAACAGGTCTTGCAGGTTTGTTCCTGGAAGCTCATCCAAATCCGGATGTGGCAAAATGTGATGGTCCTTGTGCCTTGCGTTTATCTCAACTAGAACCATTCCTGGCTCAATTAAAAGAGCTGGATACTCTAGTGAAAGGATTTGAAAAATTAGATACCCATTGATGCAGTTTTAAGCATCCTGTTATTAATCAACTGAGGAATTGTTCATGAGCCAAATCGTTGACATTCGTGCACGTGAAATTTTGGACTCTCGTGGTAACCCAACCATCGAAGCAGACGTTATCCTGGCATCTGGCGTAGTTGGCCGTGCATGTGCACCATCTGGTGCTTCAACTGGTTCTCGTGAAGCTTTAGAACTTCGTGATGGCGATAAAGCACGTTACCTAGGTAAAGGTGTTAAAACTGCGGTTAACAACGTAAACACTCTGATTCGTGATGCGTTAGTGGGTAAATCAGTATTCGAACAGAAAGACATCGACAATACGATGATCGCTTTAGACGGTACTGAAAACAAAGAAAAATTAGGTGCAAACGCAACTTTGGCAGTATCTCTTGCTGCTGCGCGTGCTGCTGCTGAAGAAAAGAAAACGCCGCTTTACCAATACATCGCAGATCTCCGTGGTCAAAAGATTTTGACTATGCCTGTTCCAATGATGAACATCCTGAACGGTGGTGCTCACGCAGACAACACTGTTGATATTCAGGAATTCATGATTGAGCCTGTAGGTTTCACTTCATTTTCTGAAGCGTTACGTGCGGGTGCTGAAATCTTCCATTCTTTAAAATCAGTTTTGAAGAAACAAGGTTTGAACACTGCAGTTGGTGATGAAGGTGGTTTTGCGCCAAACCTTCGTTCTAACGAAGAAGCTATTACTGTGATCCTGTCTGCAATCGAGCAAACTGGTTACAAGGCTGGTTCTGATATTATGCTTGCGCTTGACTGTGCATCTTCAGAATTCTACAAAGATGGTCAATATATCCTGGCTGGTGAAGGCAACAAATCGTTCACAAGTAACCAGTTTGCTGACTACCTTGCAGGTCTGGTAAATCAATACCCTATCATCTCGATTGAAGATGGTCTGGACGAATCTGACTGGGAAGGCTGGTCTTACCTGACTTCTATCCTTGGCGATAAAATCCAGTTGGTGGGTGATGACCTGTTCGTTACGAATCCTAAGATTCTTCAACGCGGTATCAACGAGAAAGTAGGTAACTCAATCCTGATCAAGTACAACCAGATCGGTACATTGACTGAAACTTTAGATGCAATCTACCTTGCGAAAGCAAATGGTTACTCTACTGTAATCTCTCACCGTTCAGGCGAAACTGAAGATTCTACTATTGCAGATCTTGCAGTAGGTACAGCAGCAGGTCAAATCAAGACTGGTTCACTTTGCCGTTCTGACCGTGTAGCGAAATATAACCAATTACTTCGTATCGAAGAATTGACTCAAGCTGCATATCGCGGTAAAGCTGAGTTCAAAGGTTTGAACTAAGCGATTTATGTCAATGTTAAATGTATTCGACTCCTTGATGAGTAAAGTACTGTTGGGCCTTGCGATCGTTTTGATCGCAGGGTTTCAATATTTATACTGGTTCGGTGAGGGTGGTTATAATGACCATCAGGCATTGACCCAGAAAATTCAGCAACAAATAGAATTGAATGAAGAACTGAAAGAACGTAATCGCGTTCTGGCCGCAGAAGTTTATGATTTGAAGAATGGTATTGAAGCCATCGAAGAGCATGCCCGTCTCGATCTAGGTTTGATCAAGCCGCATGAAACCTTTGTGCAAATGAGCACTATTAGTACTCAATATAAACCGATTTATCTTAATCCGAATAAAGTAGACCTGAGAACCAATGAATCAGCTGATGTTCCAACAACACCATAGATTGTGGGTCATTTTACCAGCTGCAGGTTCCGGTAGCCGATTTTCCAAAACCGAACTTAAACAATACCAGATGATTCAGGAACGGACCGTTCTTGAACACACGGTTTCCCGTCTGAATCAATTGCCATTAGCAGGTTATGTCCTTGCGATTGGTGCACAGGATGATGTTGCCAAGACTCTGCCACTTTCTCATCTGGATAAAGCACATTTTTGCTTGGGCGGTGCAGAGCGCGTCAACTCTGTACTAAATGCCTTGGAATATTTATCTGAGATTGCTTCAGAAGAGGATTGGGTTTTGGTGCATGATGCAGCCCGTCCTTGTGTGAGTCAAAGCTCCCTGATTGATCTGGTCAATACAGCAATTCAAACTGATCAGGCTGCGATTCTGGCCATTCCGGTACGGGATACCTTAAAACGTGTCGTAAAGGATCATGGTATTGAAATGACAGTAGATCGTTCAACTTTGTGGCAGGCGCAAACACCACAAATAGCGAAACTTGGAACTTTGAAGCGTGCGATTCAGCAGGCACTCGCAGATGGTGTTACCATTACCGATGAAGCCAGTGCACTGGAACATATAGATGAACCCGTCCAAGTAGTACAGGGGCGTTCCGATAATATTAAAATTACCTATCCAGATGATCTGGAACTGGCGAAGTTGATTCTGGCTGTCCAGCGCTAAATATATTGCAATAAAAATGGAATAAATCAGTCAATGGCGATTTATTCCGGAGCACTTTAACTTATAATTTTGCCATCATGAATTTTCTACCCGTGGGCCAATGATCCCTTCACAGCAGTATCGTTTTTTGCGGCAGTCCGCACGCGATGGTCGTAGTATTAATCCCCAGAATGCCTCCCGATGGACCAAGTTGCACCTTGATCCATGGCTGCTTTGTTTCCTGATTTTAAATGCGATCTTGGGTCTGATGGTGGTTTACAGTGCCACCTCTGAAGATTCGGGGATGGTGATTCGCCAGGCGATCAGTTTTGGTGTGGGTTTTGTGGTAATGTTTATCTGTGCCCAAGTACCACCCAAGGTCTATCAGGCTGCCAGTCCATATTTTTATATGTTCGGTATCTTTATGCTGCTGCTGGTCTTTGTGATTGGTGAAAAGCGTCTTGGGGCAACCCGCTGGATTACGTTGCCGGGTGTGGGGAGTATGCAGCCGAGTGAGGTGATGAAGTTTGCCATGCCACTGATGATGGCCTGGTACTTTGCCCGTAAACCTTTCCCGCCAAAATTTCTAGATATTGTCGGCGCCTTGGTGATTTTAGGCGTACCTTTTGTACTGGTGGCATTACAACCCGATCTAAATATCGGTCTGGTGATTCCTGGAATCTTTGTACTGTTCTTAAGTGGCATGTCATGGCGTCTAATTGCTGGAGCCTTTGCTGCTTTGGCCGTTGCAGTGCCGCTACTGTGGATGTTCTTGTTGCAGGAATATCAAAAGAAACGGATTCTGACTTTATTCGATCCAGAATCGGATGCCTTGGGCGCAGGCTGGAACATTATCCAGTCCAAAATTGCCATCGGTTCGGGCGGGATTATGGGAAAAGGTTACTCACAAGGTACGCAGTCTCATCTAGGTTATTTACCTGAACATCATACCGACTTCATCATGTCGACTTATGCCGAAGAATTTGGTTTTATCGGGGTGTTTCTGCTATTCAGCCTGTTTACGGCCATTATTATTCGCTGTCTGATTATTGGCATGAATAGCTTTCATAACTTTGGCCGTTTGTATGCCGGTGCGATCGGACTGACTTTTTTCTTCTTTGTATTTTTAAACTCAGGCATGGTCAGTGGGATTTTACCTGTGACGGGTGACCCTTTGCCATTGATGAGTTATGGTGGTACAGCCGTAATTTCCATGTTGGCAGGGATGGGTATTGTGATGTCAATTCATACCCATCGTTAGAAAATTCAATGAAGTAAGTTTTCAAAGCCAGACCAGTTCTGGCTTTTTTATTGCTCGTATTTATTAAAAGTAGCTTTATGCTATAAATATTCAATAACTTAGATAAATCGTATGTAATTTTTATTGTTGAGGGGAAAATGCATAAATTAATTATAGCCATTGGAATTTTGGGCTTATCTGTTTCAGCTTGGGCCAAACCACTGAGTCAGGCTGAATTTAAGGCGCAAACCAAACAAAAATATGATGAGTTAGAGCTAAAACTTGCCGTGTTGAACTCATCGGTAGACCGACGTGAGCATCCTGCACTTATGATTGCTAAAGCCTGTGAATATGCAACCGGTTTAAAGCAGTTAAAGCATCTATCAGAACAGAATCTGCATCTTGTGACAGCGCAGGATGAATTCCAGTTTGTGAGTACACTGGATAATCAGTTTGCTCAATCTCTTCAGGATTTGGGAACCACCTATGAAACAGGCTGTGTTTCACAAAAGAAATAAAGAACAAAAAGCCCTCAAATGAGGGCTTTGTTTTTGGCTGTTTAATACCTAATTAAGAAACCAGGTGTAATAACCCCATAGCATTAACGGCCAAGCCAGAAACGGACTAAATAGCCATTTCCAGAACCAGTGCTGAGGGATAAAGCCAACCCCGTGAATAAAACCACCTGAAATGCCGATCATGATAAACATCATGGCGCGGTGGCTATATTCCCCGTTGGCATCCAGCATTGCAGCAGGATGAACCAGCAACACCGCTGCGAGTGGAAAAGCCAATAGGCAAGAAATCACCATTGCAAAAGGGTTAGATTTTTTTTCTATCTTTACTTGTTCAACTGCAGCGTCTGTCATCTCTTATTTCTCATCCAGGTCTTGATGATTTTCAATATATAATGCACTGAGTACACCAGCGAAACAGGCCATCAAAATGCCGAGAATCCATGCGAAATACCACATAATTTTATCTCCTAAGACACAGCCTTAGTACAGGCTGTGTGAATTCTCTTGAATATGTTTTTTGGTAATCACGCCCCACATCTTGTAGTAACACCAAGTGGTGTAGCACAGAATCAGTGGAACGAAGATGCATGCAGCCACAGTCATCACAGTTAAGGTATTTTGGCTGGAGACCGCATCCCACATGGTTAAGCTTGCAACCGGATTAATGCTTGAAGGCATCAGGAATGGGAACAGGGCAAAACCGGCAGTCAAAATTGCACCGATCACTGCCAGGGATGAACCCAGGAAGCTCAGGCCTGCTTTATTTTTACCTGCTGCCAGTACAATGATCAAGCCACCCAAAATGCCGGCAATTGGAGCAGCCATTGTGATTGGATAAGTCGAATAGTTGTTCATCCAGCCTGGATTGGCATTGGTCATCACTTCTTTGGCAAGCGGGTTGGCAACACCATTGGTATCAAAAGGTGTAACCAGGGTGTAGCCTTGAATACCACCAAAGTACAGCCAAGCGCCTGCAGCCAGGAAAGCTACCAGATAAACAATCCCCATGATTTTGGTTGCTTTGGCAGAACGTTCACGTAAATCGCCATCTGTACGTAGCATCAACCATGCACCACCGTGTGCACACAGCATAGATAAGCTGACAACACCACATACCAGTGCAAATGGATTGAGCAGGGCAAAGAAGCTGCCGCTATAAGTTGAACGTACAGTTTCATCTAGGGTGAATGGAACACCCAGGAACATATTGCCGAATGCGACACCGAAAACCAGTGCGGGCACAGCACCACCAACTGCCAGGCCCCAATCCCAGGCATTACGCCATTTGGTATTTTCCAGTTTGGAGCGATAGTCGAATCCTACTGGACGCAGGAATAAGGCAAACAGAACAAGCAGAAGTGCCCAGTACATACCAGAAAAGGCAGTTGCATAAACCATTGGCCAGGCAGCAAACAGGGCACCACCCGCAGTAATAAACCAGACCTGGTTACCATCCCAATGCGGGGCAATCGTATTGATTGCCGCACGACGTTCTTCATCATTCTGACCCACGAATGGCATGATCGCCATGGAGCCCATATCAAAGCCATCAGTCAGGGCGAAACCAATCAGCAAGACGCCAACCAGTACCCACCAGATTATTTTGAGTAATTCATATTCGATCATGCTTGAGCCTCCTCATTTGCCTTTTTTGCAGCTTCAAGTTTCTCGAAGTGGTATTTACCAGTATGTAGAGAACTTGGGCCAAGGCGTGAGAATTTAATCATTAAGTACATTTCAATGATCAGCAGTACAGTGTAGAACGCTGCTAATGCAATGATTGAACCCCATACATCGCCTGTGCTTAAGCTTGAAGTCGATAAATGTGTAGGCAGAACCTCACCAATAGTCCAAGGTTGACGACCTACTTCAGCAACAAACCAACCAGTTTGTGCCGCAATCCATGGAAGTGGTAGTGCAAATAATGCAAATTTTAATAACCAAGGTTTGTTTTCTGCATTGCGTTTAGCCACCGCAAAAGTTGCAAGAACAAATAGAACCAGCATCAGGAAGCCAGAAGCGACCATGGCACGAAATGCCCAGAACAGGCTTGGTACATGTGGAATAGTATCTTTTGCTGCTGCCTTAATTTGCTCGTCAGAAGCATCTACAACATTTGCAGTATATTTTTTCAGAAGCAGACCGTAGCCCAAATCTTTTTGAGTTTCTGCAAATGCAGCTTTCAGCTCAGGAGACTGATCACCAGCACGTAGTTTTTCCAGTTGTTCATAAGCCACCATACCGTTTCGGATACGACCTTCATGTTCAACCAGCAGGTCTTTAATACCGGTAACAGGCGTATCTACAGAACGTGTAGCGATAATCCCCATAACATAAGGAATTTTCACAGCATAATCGGTAGACATGGTTTCTTTATTTGGGAAGCCAAATAAAGTAAATGCTGCAGGTGCTGGTTCAGTTTCCCATTCTGCTTCAATCGCAGCCAGTTTGGTTTTCTGTACATCACCAATTTCATAACCAGACTCATCGCCCAGCAGGATCACAGAAAGAGTTGACGCTAAGCCGAAAATGGCAGCAATCGCAAATGAACGGCGTGCAAATGGCAAGTCACGTTTTTTCAGCATATAGTAACTTGAAATCGCCAGTACGAAGATGGCACCAGTCACATAACCTGCAGAAACAGTATGTACGAATTTAACCTGTGCAACCGGGTTAAAGATCAGTGCTGCAAAGTCCACCATTTCCATACGCATGGTTTCATAATTGAATGCTGAACCAACCGGGTTTTGCATCCAGCCATTGGCAACCAGAATCCACAGTGCAGACATGTTAGATCCCAGTGCAACTAACCAGGTCACGCCCAGATGCTGTACTTTGGATAAACGGTCCCAACCGAAGAAGAATAAACCAATGAAAGTAGATTCAAGGAAGAAGGCCATCAAACCTTCAATAGCCAATGGTGCACCGAAAATATCACCCACATAATGCGAATAATATGCCCAGTTGGTTCCGAACTGGAACTCCATGGTCAAGCCTGTGGTTACCCCTAAGGCAAAGTTAATCCCGAACAGTTTTCCCCAAAACTTAGTCATGTCCTTGTAAATTTCTTTGCCGGAAATCACATAGGTGGTTTCCATAATGGCAAGCAGAAATGCCAGGCCTAAGGTCAGTGGAACAAAAATAAAGTGATACATCGCGGTCATAGCGAACTGGAACCGCGAAAGATCGACCACGCTTTCAGAAATCATCAACGTGTCTCCTTGATTTGGGAAGGATTGCCGGCGATACGCTCGGCGACTTGAGTGTCAAAATCTTTTGGAATAGTAGGCGCATCAAACCAAATATTTTTAATTACCAGAAGTAGAATGATCTTGATAATTAAAATCGCAGTAATCTCTCTTACTGTTTTTTGGTTTAAATTTTTAGAAACTAAGCTCATGTGAACAAGCCTATTATGTGGTTTGTTATATATTATTAATCGATTGTAACTAAAAAATAAATAGACCAAATAGTTTAAATAAATATATATTTATAAGTTATTGAAAATATTAATAATATTTAATTAAAAGTTTGATAATTATTCTAAATATTTGTGATTGTTTTTTGTAACAATAGATTATTTTAATCTGATTAAAATGGTTGGAATTTATTTTTCAAGTATATTAATCCTGATTATTTTGCTGGGGTTTTTATTCAGTTTTTATTCTAATTAAAATAGTCGGGATTAATTAAAAAATAAAAAAGAACCCGCATCAGGCAGGCTCTTTTCTAATATGGAATTGGGGAGGGCTTCAGAAGTCGTAACGCATACCGACCGATAGTCCGAAGCTGTCTTCACCACGTGCGCCAGCCACTGCATTGCTACGGCCTTGTGCCCAAGGTGTCAGATTTGAGTTTTCATCATTTAATACACTGGCCAGATTGCTGTAGATGCGGACTGCTGGGTCAAGACGATGTTCAATTCCAATCGCCAGTAAAGTAGCATTGGCATCATCGGCATCTACATCACGGTGAAAGACCTGTCCACGCAATGAGGTTTTGGCTGCTAATTTATATTCACCCGCGATGCCAAAGACCTGAGCATCAGGATTGACTTCGGTATTGTCATGCTGAAGGAACTGATACAGACCACCGAGTTTCAAGTCTGGCGTGATTTTGTAGGCACCTGCAATCCGGAAACCATCACGTTCACCACGACTGGCTTCTTCTTCATAATGTTCATATGCCGCTGCAAAATCAACTTTATCTTTTTGGTAGGTAAGGGCAAGGTCATAAGCCTTATCTTTATCTTTTTCACCATCCTTAGATGCATCCGGGCTGTTGGCTTCATGTAGGGAAAGTGCACCCAGAACATTAAATCCATTGCCGAATTTTGGTGATTTATATTCAATGCTATTGGCATTACGTTCATCAAAACGCAGATTCCCTACTCGGGTCACATTACGTACATCGCCGACCATATCTCCAAAGAAGTTAACTGGACTGCGCGCCACTTTAAATGGGCTGTCGAAACGGCCGATCCGTGCCTGACCGAACTCACCTTTTAAACCGACAAAGGTATCACGAGTAGCAAACTCGACATCATCATTTGCAGAGCCACTGGCAAAGTTAATTTCCTGCTCAATCTGGCCAAATACGGTCATGCCATTTTCAAGTGTTTGTTCAGCTTTAAATCCAAGGCGTGATGCATTGGAGGAAATTCCAATTTCATTATAATCCTGGCCATCATCTAGATAATCTAAAGACACATGTGCACGGCCATAGACTTTAACATCAGCAGCGACTGCCATGAGCGGTGTAAAAACGCTTGCCCCAATTGCGAAAATGCAAAGTGATTTTTTCATATAAAGCTCCAATCAGACTTTTTTAGGTCTTTTGAGGTGTATGCAGTAGCTCGGTCTTGGCTACCATCCTGTATTGGTGCTCAGTATTGAGGATGAATAAGTCAGTATGGTTAAGGAAATATTGCAGATCTATGAAATCTAAAAAGGGAGCAATTTTAATTTTTAAGATTCTGTGCAGGATTTTTTTGCTTTAGTTAACGCTGATCCAGTAGATGAGTAATGCGGTTTTAATAAAGTCATTTAAGAGGAATACTGTATTTATGAATGGTGATAAAAAATGAAAAATAAGGCATAAAAAATGGAGCCGAAGCTCCATTTTTAAGGACGAAGAATGAATTAAAGAGCAGCTTTAATTTTCTCTGCCAGTTGTTTGATTTTTTCCTGATCACCCATTTGTGCAGCATGTTTGCCGAGATTGTGCAAAGAGGTAGGTACCAGATGGAAATGAACATGCGGAACAGTCTGACCCGCCGCAGCGCCAGAGAGCTGCATGAGTACAATGCCATCTACACCTAAACCTTTTTCAATCGCTTTGGCAATTTTTTGCACCACCTGAATGGTATAGGCTGCAACTTCAGGATCCAGGTCAAGCAAGGTAATTGCTGGAGTTTTAGGAATGACCAGAGTATGACCATCGGCCTGTGGCATGATGTCCATAAATGCAAGAACTCGGTCATCTTCATACACTTTAATTGCTGGAAGTTCACCACGCAGAATTCGTGCAAAAATATTTTGGTCATCGTAAGTCATAAGTGCATTCCTTGAGCAGAATTGAATTGTATTATTTACAGTTCAATTCTTTCTGACGTTCTTTGATCGCGTCAAGACGTTGCTGCTCTTTTTCTGAAAATTTTGGCTTGGTTGTGTAGCAATTGTCATTAAACTTTGCTTTTGCTTCAGGATCCTTGAAACAGAAACCTTTTGATGCATAAATGACATCATGGTCATTTTTCAATTTTTTGCATTCCTGTTCAGATGCAAGAACCGATGTTGAAGCCCCAAACAAAGTTGCAGAACCGACGAGTGCTGCAACAAATAACTTATTCATAAGAGTTTCCTCAGTATCACTGCATGTGGCTAGTCTATAGTCACAATATTAGGTTTGTTTATTATTATTCAATGGCGAGATATTACTCAATGGTAATATTACTCCATGATTCATACATTTTTACAGCACTGGAAAAGTCACTATTTTTATCCGACAGATTGCTAGCAGCTTGCACCAGACTTTGACCTAAAGCGAGAAGTGGTACTGCCAGTTTGGCATCGCGCGCAAGATCAAGTGCAATGCCTGTATCTTTGGCTAAAAGAGGCAGGGCAAAGGTAACAGGGAAGCTACGGTTCAAAACACGCTGTGGTAAAACGGTTTCAGTCACATTGCTTTTACCGCTTGATGCATTGATACAATCCAGCGCTTCATTCAGGTCAACGCCGTGCGCTTTCAGCGTGGTAAAGCCTTCTGCTGCTGCACACAGGTTTACAGCCAGTAACATATTATTTACCGCTTTTACCGCAAAGCCGGCACCTGATGTCCCCACATGCTTGATCAATTTGCCAAACGCCTGCATCGCTGGCAGGGCTTTTTCAAAGCCTTCCGCATTACCGCCGACCATCACAGTCAATGTGCCATTTTCCGCACCAATGGTCTGGCCACTCACAGGCGCATCCAGGAAAATCACACCCTGTTCAGCCAGTGCTTCTTCTAAGCGTCGGGCAGCGTCAGGAACACCGCTGGTACAGTCTACCCAGATACTGCCAGCTTTAAGGCTGAGGCCTTGGACTAATGCTTCAACATCGGCACTGGTCGGCAGGCAGGAAAAAATAATATCTGCCTGAACTGCCTGTTCTAAAGCGACAGCTTGGGTGCCATATTCAGCAGCATGTTCTTCAGCCTTGGCAAAAGTACGGTTCCAGACATAAACTGTCTCAAAATGCTTGGGTAAATGCGCTGCCATGCGATAACCCATTGCGCCTAAACCAATAAATGCCACTGACTGAATCATGTCATACCCTCTGAATAAAATAATAAATACCTGAAAATTGCCGGCTCTTCCGGAATTAAGCATCTATCCGGGTTGAGCGTTGTGCCAGCCAGGTGGTCAGTTTCGGCCAGAATGTATTGGCTGTTTTCTGATTGGACATCAGTCCAAGATGACCACCCGGGATAAGAGTAAACGTCTTATCGGTACTACTTGTCAATTCCATCAAAGGTTTAGCTGACTGTTCTGTAACAATCTGATCGGTTTTCCCAGCCCCGACCAGTAAGGAACAGTTAATATTTTTTAGGTCAATCGTTCGGCCGTTTAAAGTCATTGAGCCATTTTTTAAAGGATTTTGCAGCCATAAGTGCAGCACCATGTCCTGATTGATTCCACCCGGATAATCAATCATCTTGTTCAAAAAATTGCCCATGGTGGCATGTTCATAGACATCTTCAACATTTTCCAGGTTCATCAAAAACTGCTTCTGGCTTTTAAACCAGCCAATCGGATCAAGGAGCTTAAATCCCAATGCATTGATGATGCCGGGCGAATGAATATATTCCTTAGGAATCAATCCTTGGTGAATCGCCTGTTGCAGGGTTTTATTTTTGGAAATGAGCTTGTTGGTGGTGCTAAAAAGCTTGCCAACGCGACCGGATGCATAACTGTCAATCGGGCTACCCAGTACAATCAGGTTTTTAACATGTTCAGGGGAATGTAGCGCAGTATAAAGCGTGACAAAAATTCCAGCCATACTCCAGCCATGCAAGGAAATAAACTGACTGCCTGAATGCGAGCAGATTCGTTCAATAGCCTGAGGAATCGCGCCGTCGATAAAAGACAGGAAATTCAAGTGACGGTGTTTATAACGGAAACGTTTCCATTCCACTAAATAGACATCAAAACCGCTATGCTGAAAATGCTTGACTAGTGAACGGTAAGGATACAGATCATAAATATCCATATTAATCGCAAGAGGGGCAACAAAGACTAACGGCTCACGGTACTTTTTTTCAGGCGCTGCATAATAGCGAATTTTGCAGAACTCAGTCGCAGCAATATATTCAAAGGGCGTTTTTTGCGAAAGAATCAGGGAAGACGAGTTAAATAACCGTGCATTCAGGTGTTTTAATTTTTTCTTCTGACGTTGAATATTTTGTTTTAACTGAATCATGTAAATAATTTATCCGTATACAAAGGAGAATTGGTCGAAGTCTAAGCAATAATTGCTTATTATGCCTTGACCTGAAATAGCTTAGACGCTCAAAATGTTGGCAATTTTTTACAAAAGGCAGCCTTTGGGCTGAAGTAAAGTGATGAGCCAGCAAGACGATTTTAACTATCAATTAGAAACTTTAGCCATCCGTACCGGTCACACCCGCAGCTTCGAGGGTGAGCATGGTGAACCGATTTTTCTAACATCGTCATTTGTTTATGAAAATGCGGCTGAAGCCGCAGCGAAATTTTCAGGCCAGGAGCCGGGTAATATTTACTCTCGCTTTACTAATCCAACTGTTGCCATGTTTGAAAAGCGTCTGGCTGCCTTAGAAGGCGCAGAACGCGCTGTTGCGACCAGCTCTGGTATGGCTGCGATTATGGCAGTAGCAATGGCTTACCTGAAAGCAGGCGATCATGTCATCTGTTCACGCGCCGTATTTGGTTCAACAGTTTCTTTATTTGAAAAATACGTGGCTAAATTTGGTGTCGCAGTTGAGTTTGTCGACTTGACTGATCTGGATGCATGGAAAAATGCCATCAAGCCAGAAACCAAATTACTCTTTGTTGAATCTCCGTCAAACCCATTGGCTGAAGTGGCAGATATTCAGGCTTTGGCAGATATTGCACATGCCAATGATGCATTGCTCGCGATTGACAACAGCTTCTGTACACCAGTGTTACAACAACCACTCAAATTTGGTGCAGACTTAGTCGTATATTCTGCGACTAAATATCTGGATGGCCAAGGCCGTGCACTCGGTGGCGCTGTAGTAGGTAACCACAAACTGCTTGAAGAAATCTTCGGTTATGTACGTACCACTGGTCCTTCTATGAGCCCGTTTAATGCCTGGGTATTCCTGAAAGGTCTAGAAACTTTACGTTTACGTATGCGTGAACATTCTGCCAATGCACAAAAACTGGCAGAATTCTTAAATGCACATCCGAAAGTAGAAAAAGTTTACTATGCAGGTTTGCCTGAGCATATCGGTCATGAACTGGCTGCAAAACAACAAACCGGTTTCGGTGGTATCGTATCTTTCGAAGTGAAAGGCGGTCGTGAAGGTGCCTGGAAAGTAATTGACAATACCCAGTTCATTTCAATCACTGGTAACTTAGGTGATGTGAAATCAACGATTACTCATCCAGCAACAACCACACATGGCAAATTGTCTCCAGAAGCCAAAGCAGCAGCGGGTATTCGTGAAGGTTTAATTCGCGTTTCTGTTGGTTTGGAAGAGATTGATGATATTATTCGCGACATTACACGCGGTTTAGATCTAATCTAATTTTATAAATATATGTTCGGAGATCTTTATGAACATTAATATGTTGATGCAGCAAGCACAGCGCATGCAAAAAGAAGTCGAAAACAACATGAAAAAAGCCAAAGAAGAGCTTGCGCAAACTGAAGTGCATGCTGAGGCTGGTGGCGGTCTGGTGAAAGTTACCATGACTTGCCGCAATGTGGTGAAACGTATCGAAATCAATCCTGAACTGTTACAGGACGATCCAGATATGATCGAAGATCTGATTGCAGCAGCGATGAATGATGCAGCGCGTCAAGCAGAAGTGATCTCTGAAGAGAAAATGAAATCTGCAAACTCAGGTATGGGCTTACCACCTGGTCTGGCTGGTTTATTCTAAGGAAGTATGCGCAATGTTTAGTGATCGTTTTGATCAACTGGTTCAAGCATTACGCATTTTGCCAAGCGTTGGGCCGAAATCGGCCCAGCGTATGGCTTTGCATTTAATCATGAAAAATCGTGAAGGGGCGATCGGTCTGGCACATGCCTTGACTGAAGCAACCGATCACATTCATGAATGCTCAATCTGCCATTCATTGACAGAAGATGAAGTCTGTAATATCTGTACCTCACTTGAGCGTGATGATGAACTGCTTTGTGTCGTGGAATCACCGGCAGATGTCATGGCAATTGAACAAAGCGGCAGTTTCCGCGGTAAATATCATGTTCTGGGCGGCCATCTGTCACCTCTAGATGGAATCGGGCCTGAAGAAATCGGTATTCCCTATTTACTGCAACGCTTAAGTCAAGGACAGATCAAGGAAGTGATTCTGGCCACCAATGCGACTGTCGAAGGACAGGCAACTGCACATTATCTGGTTGAAGCCAGTAAACATTTACCTGTGCAAATGACGCGTATCGCTCAAGGGGTGCCTCAAGGCGGAGAACTGGAGTATGTCGATAGTCATACGTTGAGTCAGGCAGTGCATAACCGGATGCGAATTAAGTGAAATATTAATTATATTCTCTTAATATATAATATAAAAAATATATTAGTAAAAATATAAAATGTTTACTAGATAAGCTATATTCGAAAAATATGGAACAAAAAGTGTGATTTGGTTGTCACATTTTTATATAAAAATTCTATATATCGGGTAATATAGCTTCATCGAGCATCTAATTTTAGACTCAGTCTTTATGTTTCAATTTATTCAACATCAGCACGACTTAAATCATGTCCTGAACCTTATGGATCAAAATCCAGTCTATGGCTTGGATACAGAATTCATTAAGGTAGACACCTTGTGGCCAAAACTTGGTGTTTTTCAAATCAATGTCAATAACAAGGTCTACCTGCTGGATGGAACAACACTGGATCTGAGTGAATTTCTGAACAAGATTTTTAATGCTCAACAGAATATTTTCCATGCCTGTAGTGAAGATATTGACCTGATTTATCACTACACCCAGAAAAAAGCCCTGAGTAATGTCTTTGATACACAGGTCGGCATGTCATTCCTCGGACATGGTTTGCAGGTCAGCTATCAGAATGCCTTGAAACAGATGCTGGATGTCGATATTGAAAAAGATCAGACCCGCTCTAACTGGCTGGCACGGCCTTTAAGCTCTGAGCAGTTACTGTATGCAGCCAATGATGTGCATTATCTGGTGCAACTGTCGGATAAGGTCAAACAGGATCTGGAAAGCAAATATCTGCTCGATTTCGCTCTTGAGGATTGCCGTTTTCTGACCCATGAAATTGGTGAAGAAACACCGACTGCCTTACTTTATCAGGATGTCGGTAATTATCGTCATTCACGCCGTCAATTAATGCAGTTGCAACAACTGGCTGTATGGCGTGAGCAGATTGCCAAGGCGTTGAATCAGCCGCGTAGTTTTATTCTGAAAAACTCGACCATGATTGATCTGGTAGAGAAATTCCCGCGCAATAATTTCCAGCTCAGTCAGATGAAAGACATCCGGGCGAATATTGTCCGTGAACATGGCAAGACCATTTTGGATCTGTTGAAATTCCTGCCTGACCAAGCCGACTGGCCATTACGTCTGGCACGCCCAATCCGCCATTCATCCAGAGAGATTGGCGAGAAGGTTGAAACAATGATCCAGAATATATCCAATGAAATCTCCGTACCGAAAGAAGTGCTGATGCGCAAGAAATGGCTGAATGCCTTATATCAGCATGTAGTATGTCATAAGGATGAACAGGATCTGCCAAACTACTTGCTCGGTTGGCGCTATGAGTTATTAACTCTGCCGCTAATTAAGGTATTGCATCAGGATGAGTCTTATCTGTCGACCCAGATGAAAGTGGTTGAGTGATTTTTACTGGATTGATTAAAGATAAAGCAATTATACAAAATCACGACTGATGCATTGGAGGCGGCTAATGTTTCTGTCGTTTTTTTGATGTATCCTTGCGATTGTTTTTTCAGAAAAGTCGTTTGAAACATGCAAGTGTCTATCTACAAATCTAGCAAAAAAGATGAAATGTATCTTTATGTGGCGCGTCCTGCAGATGAGAACGAAGCCGAAACATTTGAACCACTAGAGGTATTGGCTGAACCGGTACGTGTTGCTTTTGGTCGTGCGACTTTTGTCATGCATCTTGAATTGAGTGAATCGCGTAAACTGGCACGTGCCAATGTTTTACATGTGATGGATTCAATTTCTACTCGTGGTTTCTTCCTGCAAATGCCACCAGAAGGTTTGATTAACCCGAATGCGCCAGCGCCAGAAGGTCTTCGTGGGGCTTAAGCTCAGTTCAGGAGTTGTGAAATGAATGGTTTTGTAGCTGTATTGGACTCAATTCCTGACCAGAGTATTGCGTTTGCAGTGTATCTGCTGGGCAGTCTGATTGCGTTAGCCTGCTGGTATGGCGTGACCAAGCGCATGCCAAAGGCAATGGGCGGTTTTTTATGGTTGTTAGCCTTTGCCGTGCTATTAACCCCAACCGTTTCTGAAGGCAGTAATGCTTCAGTTGCACCTGCTATTTTCGGGCTGCTGTTTGGTATTCTGACCAAGGAATATGAACTCGTTTGGATTAATGCGTCACTTATTTTATTTGTCATTGGTATCGGGTCTGTGATTGGCTATTGCTGGTCGACCTATGCATCCAGTAAAACGGGTCTTGGGTCAAACAAGAAAAGTTCACCGCTGTAAATAGAAAAATAAGGTTCAATCATGTCTGCTGATATTCAACAATTCTCAGGTACGGATCAGTACATTGCCACTGACAGTTTAAAACTGGCTGTGAAAGCTGCGCGTAGTTTGCAAAAACCCTTGCTGGTTAAAGGTGAGCCGGGTACAGGTAAAACCTTGTTGGCTGAACAGGTGGCACAAAGCCTTGGACTGAAGCTGATTACCTGGCATATCAAATCAACGACCAAGGCACAGCAGGGCCTGTATGAATATGATGCGGTATCACGCTTACGTGATAGTCAGTTAGGTGATGATCGCGTTTATGACATCAAGAACTACATCAAGCCGGGTAAACTCTGGGAAGCATTTACCAGTGAAGAACGCTGTGTATTGCTGATTGATGAGATCGATAAAGCAGACATCGAGTTCCCAAATGACTTGCTGCATGAACTCGACAAGATGTCTTTCTTCGTTTATGAAACGGGTGAAACCATTACTGCTACCCAGCGTCCGATTGTCATCATCACTTCAAATAATGAGAAAGAACTTCCAGATGCCTTCTTGCGCCGTTGTTTCTTCCACTATATCGAGTTTCCGGATGAAGCGACCATGCGTGAAATTATCGATGTGCATTTTGAGAATATTTCAGTAACGCTGGTGAATGAAGCTCTGCAAGTCTTCTTCAAGTTACGTCAGATTCCAGGCTTGAAAAAACCACCTTCAACTTCAGAACTGATCGACTGGCTAAGCCTACTCATGGCAGATGATATGCCGGAAGACATTTTAAGAAATACCGACAAGTCCAAAGCGATTCCGCCTTTGTACGGCGCGCTGATCAAAAATGAGCAGGATGTACAACTGCTTGAACGTCTAGCCTTTATGTCGCGTCGCTAAGGGAGAAACACGCATGTTTGTGCGATTGTTTTATACCCTCAGAAAATATGGCGTACCAGTTTCCACCCGTGAGCTGATTGATCTGAATCAAGCGGTGGCGGCAGGCGTGGTTTTTGCTGATCAGGGCGAGTTCTATCAGCTTGCTAAAACTGTGATGGTCAAAGATGAGCGCTACTTCGACAAGTTCGATCGCGCCATGAAAGATTACTTTGATGGTATCGCGACTTTTGATCTGGATGAACTGCTGAATCAGGTGCATAAACTACCCAAAGACTGGTTTGATCTGGAACTTCTGGAAAAGCACTTAACCCCTGAACAGCGTGAAGAACTGAAAAAAGCCGGATCGCTGGAAGAACTGATGAAAATGCTGGAAGAACGCTTGCGCGAACAGCATAAAAAACATCAGGGCGGGAATAAGATGATTGGTACTGGTGGCACATCGCCATTTGGTGCCTATGGTGATCATCCTGAAGGTGTGCGCATTGGCGGGCCGGGGCGTAAACGTTCCGCCGTCAAAGTCTGGGAACAGCGTCAATACCGTAATCTGGATGATGATCAGATTCTTGGTAGTCGTCAGATGCAGATGGCACTGCGCCGTTTGCGTAAGTTCGCTCGTCAGGGTGCGGCTGAAGAACTGGACATTGATAGTACTATTCGTGAAACCGCCAAACAGGGGATTCTGGATGTGCAATTGGTGCCGGAGCGTCGTAACCGTATTAAAGTACTAATGCTGTTTGATATCGGTGGATCAATGGATGCGCATATCGCTCAGTGTGAAAAACTGTTTAGCGCCGCTAAGACCGAATTTAAGACTCTGGAATATTTCTATTTCCATAATTGTCTATACGACTATGTCTGGAAAGATAATGTCCGTCGTTCCAGCTCGCGCATGAATACCTGGGATCTGTTCAATACCTATGGACGGGATTACCGGGTGATTGTAGTGGGTGATGCCAGCATGGCACCCTATGAGTTGAACTCCGTCGGTGGTTCGGTCGAATATATGAATGATGAGGCAGGACAGGTCTGGTTACAGCGTCTGCGTCAGCATTTTGATAAAACCGCTTGGCTCAATCCTGAAGAAGAAAAATACTGGCATTACACGCATACTATTGGCCTGATTAAGCAAATCTTTGAAGATCATATGTTTCCAATGACCTTAAAAGGTATTGAGGATATGACCAAATATCTGGCGCGTTGATTCCATTTATCTATAAGTGACTTTATCTATAGTTATTAGTGCTTTAAAACGAATTATTCTAGTATAAAGTCACTTGTTATACCTTATTCCAATATTCAGGAATTATTATGGCTCATCAAATTAATGGTATTGCGTTGCCCAATGAAGAGGGTTTCTTTGGTCAATATGGCGGTCAGTTCATTCCACCGGATCTAAAACAGGCCATGGATGACATCAATGTTGCCTATCAGGAAATCCGTCAAACTGAAGAATTTCAAAATGAATTAAAAGACCTGTTTGCTAACTATGTCGGCCGTCCTAGCCCTTTGTTTCATGCTAAACGCCTTTCTGACCAGTTAGGTGGAGCACAGATCTATTTAAAACGTGAAGACCTGAATCATACCGGTGCACATAAAATCAATCACTGCCTGGGTGAAGCACTGCTGGCGAAATATATGGGTAAAACCAAAGTCATTGCAGAAACCGGTGCAGGTCAGCATGGTGTAGCATTGGCTACTGCATGTGCTTTGGTGGGTATTCCATGTGAAATTCATATGGGCCAGGTGGATATCGAAAAAGAACATCCAAACGTCGTAAAGATGAAAATCTTGGGTGCTAAGCTGATTTCTGTGACGCGTGGTACTGCGACCCTTAAAGATGCAGTCGACAGTGCTTTTGAAGAATACTTGAAAGATCCGAAAAACTATATCTATGCGATTGGTTCGGTGGTAGGACCGCATCCATTCCCAATGATGGTGCGTGATTTCCAGTCCATTATTGGCGATGAAATCAAGGTTCAAACCAATGAACGCTTCGGTGCAAACCCAGACTTTGTGGTGGCATGTGTGGGTGGTGGTTCAAATGCCATGGGGGCATTCACGGCATTCCTGAATGATCCAGAAGTGAAACTGGTGGGGGTAGAGCCTGCAGGTCATGGCTTAAATACTGATAAGCATTCCGCAACGCTGACTTTGGGTAAACCAAGCCAGTTGCATGGTATGGCCTGTTATGTACTCGAAGATGAGCAGGGTGAGCCTTTACCTGTGCATTCGATTGCTTCTGGCCTGGATTATCCAGGCGTAGGGCCACAGCACAGCCTGCTGAAAGATCTAGGTCGTGTGGAATACACTACGGCGACAGATCAGGAGTGTCTGGATGCCTTTATGACCCTGTCACGCGTTGAGGGAATTGTGCCAGCATTAGAAAGTTCACATGCAGTGGCTTGGGCAATTCGTGAAGCGGGTAAACTGCCTAAAGAGACTAAGATTGTAGTGAATCTTTCAGGTCGTGGTGATAAAGACTCTGACTATGTCGCAGAGAAACTCGGTCTTTAATTTGATCTAATAATCAAAAAATCCCAGTCTTAAGGCTGGGATTTTTTATATCTAATCTGGTTTTGATATGACATTGTCATTTGTTTGTAATGACATTTTGAGTTTGAGTCTTAATTTACGTATTCAACTAAGAAAGAATTTTAGCCTGAAATATATTGTTGTAACTGATCAATCAGCTTACGTTGATCTTCCATTGCAGCTTTGACCAAGTCACCAATCGAAATCAGGCCAATCAGTTTGTCATTTTCAACTACAGGTAAGTGGCGTAAATGGCGGTCAGTCATTAATGCTAAGCAGTCTTCAACAGAAGTTGCAGAAGTCACGGTTATGACTTTAGGTGTCATAATTTCATTGACCGTGGTATCAAAAGAGGTTCTTTGCATCAATGCGATTTTACGGGTGTAATCACGCTCTGACAAAATGCCGACCACACTATCTTCGTGGGTAACGACCAGCGCCCCGATTCCTTTTTCTGCCATCAGGCTAATTGCTTCTAAAACTGTAGAGTCTGGACGGATGGTATAAACTGCCTGATGTACTTTATCACCGAGCACTTGTGCTACGTTGGTCATTCTATTGAGTCCTTTTTATCTAATTATTATTAGTTCTAGAGTATGTATCCAGCTGAACATCTCTAGGTCTCTATTTTATGTCTTTATAAATAACATGTTTTTAGGCAAAGTGCAGTCTTTGTTGTGAAAAAAACAGGTGACGCATCTGTGGAATGGATAATTTTAGTTTAGTGCTATTGCCGCTACATAAAGTAGGTGTCACGGCTAGTCGGGACAGTGTAGGTAATAAGTTGTTTTCGAAATCTTCCGGGTTAATTCTACGGGGTACATAACCTGGCCAATGTTCCTTGGCATAATTTTTGGCATCCAGAGAATTAAGCCAGAATGGAAAAATATAATCTTCCTGATCGCGCATCATCGCCCAACCCTGATGATAGACGCCCCACAAAACGCCGCAATACATCATAGATTTGAGGATGGTCAGCCTCAAAAGAAAGTTTTTACAAATCGGGTCGTATTGAATAATTTTTCGCATTGTCGTTAAAATAAAGTGCTATTAGAATTCAGCTCTATTCTAGAAAGTTCCAGTGAAATTACTGTTTCAGCTTTGCAAGCAATCGTAATAAATTATGTCTTAATTGCAGTATTTCGAAAAAATGGCATAAAAAAACGTCACCGAGGTGACGTTTCTTCAGGCTTGCATGGTGGCCATGTTCTGCCAGTATTGTGCTTTGAGTGAATCTCGTTCTACACGAAAACCCTGATAATACAGTTCAGCTAAAAAGAGAGCTGCTTTACCGTGACCGGCGCGCGCTGCATCTTCTAATTGTTTTACTGCATCGACAAAGTTCATTTGCGATTGAATGGTATTCACTGCATCTGCATACAGATGTTCCAAATCATGTTGAGAGATATTCTGCATAATATAAAAACTCCTTAATTTTAATTATGATTTCGGATAGACTTTTAAGTCTAAATACAAATATAACTTAATATTATTAAACTAATATTACAGAATAATGGAAAAGTCAACTATATCAGCTTTCCTGTTTACTTAATTTATAGTTTGTACGATCAAACTATACACACTTGGAAGTTTGGTTGGTATAGATTTTAACAATAGAACAAAAGAAAAGGAGAACAACATGATGCAAAGAACTCTTGAAGGGCTCAGTTTTGATATGCCCCCAACAGCCAGTCAGATTACAGAATTGGCGCATGTACACCGTAAAAAACTGGATGAGGCAATTTATGACAAATATACCCATCTAGGTGATTACAGTCTGGCTCAACGTAAAGAAGTTTATGATTTTACCCGCGCTCTGGACGAAACCCAGCGTGCAGAGTTTTATAGTCACTATAATGATGAATTGGTCCGAATTGCAGATGAAGATCGACTGCATCCACCTGAAGCAGAAGCCGGCTTAAGCAAGTTTGCAATTTTACTGGTTTTAGGTCTGGTGGCTATGGTCATTGCCTGGAGTGTGTACGAATTGTTGAAATCCTAACCGATTTATAGTCATATCGAGATGTGTATTTATACTGGTCATTCAATCTTTGACTTGAACTTCATGGGGCCCAGCCATACACTAGCTGCAACTTGAGGTAGTGTATGGCTATAGATAGCAAAAAATTAAGCGATTTTCTGAATAAAATTAAGCTTGAACAGATTTATAATGCGGTTGTTATTTTCATTGTGGCATTAATCTTATGCCTGGCCACATTTGCCATTTATCGTCCACTGACGACTTCCCAATTTAATTTGCTTCTGCAACTTGCAGAACAGCAGAGCTTGCCCCAAACCCAGGATATGGCTCAGACTTTGCTGCAACAGCAACGCATCCATCGCGGTCAATATCTTAAATTGATGCAGGCGTATCAGCAGGAATCTCTACGGGCTCGTCAGCTTCCGCCGGTTTCTGTGGATATGCCTTAGGTATTGGAATCGTATTCGGTAGTGGTGTAGAAGGATCTAACAGGTTCTGTTCCAATCGTAGTTTTAATGCTTCTTTATCTAGTTCTTGGCTTACCACGACCAGTGTCAAGCGTTCTGGATGCAGATGTTTGCGCACGGCATTTTGCACATCTGCTGCGGTAATTTTGGCTAGACGTTCTGGATAGCGTGACAGATAGTCGGCTTGCTCTGCATAAAAGCCCATCGTGCCTAACTGGGCATTGATCGTGGCATTGCTGCTGTAATTATTCGGAAATGCTCTTAACATCCCGGCTTTGGTTTCTTCTAGGCGCTTAGTATCAATCGGCTGATTTACAAAGTTGATAAAAGCCTGATGTGCGACCTGAATGCTATCTAGCAATTGATCTTGTCTAGTGGAATAACGGAAGCTAAATATACCGGGTGCCTGACTAAAGCTGAATGTACTATAGGCACCATAGGTATAGCCGCGTTTTACCCTTAATTCCTGCATTAATACTGCATTAAATCCGCTACCACCAAACATGCGATTGGCTACTTCCAGAGCAAGCCGATCTTTAGTAAAACGGTTTGGTCCTAAGTGGCCGAAGGTCACATGCGCTTGAGACGAGTTATAAGGCAAATGCACAATATCAAAACCCGATTTTTCTTCAGGTTCAGCTAATGCAACAGCTTTCTGTCCTTGAGGCAAATTGCCTGCAATTCGTTCAGAAAGTTCCAGTGCCTGTTTAGGACTGAGTTTGCCGGTAATGGCAATATTCATGTTTTGTACTACCAGAAACTGGTCGCGGAATTTTTTCAGTAAATCAGCCGTAATTTTTTTGGTACTGCCAATGGTGCCGGTAATGGGTTCGGCATAAGGATGCTGACCATACAATGCCCGATAAAACCGGATATCCATCAGTTTGCTTGGATTTTCCTGAAGCTGTTTTTGTCCTACTTGAGTATTGCTGAGTGCCAGCTGAATGCTGGAAGGCTTGAATGTGGCATTTTTGAGAACTTCCATCATCATGGCCAAAGCAGGTTCCATTTTCTTGGGATCTGACAAAGTTCGCAGGCGAACGACAAACATATCGCGATAAGCCTGTACGCTAAATTGTGCGCCCGTGGCATCGAAGACGGAAGCCACCTGTGCAGCCGTATATTTATCTGTTCCTTCACGCATCAGTTTGGCTGCTGTGCTGGATAAACCAAATAGACCTTTAGCAATTTCCTGATCTCGTGCTGATCCGGCATTAAAGGTCAGTTGAATATCGACCATAGGTAAATCACGGGTTTCAACAAATAAGGTACGAACTTTGTAGCGATTGTTCAAGTCATGAATAAAAGGTGCTTGGAATGCCTGCTTTTGATTAATATTTTTTAAACTTTGCAGGAGAGGGATCGCTTGTAGCTGACTGGGATTATCATTCAGATCAGGTTGGGTATCTAAATAATTTTCTGCCCAAAGGCTTGAACTGAGGCTTAAGCTGGTTAAAAGGATAAGAGAGCGAACTTTAGACATTGTAATAACCATTATTGAGCTTTCTGTTCAGGCAAAAGGTAGAGCGTACTTAAATTTTCACGGACAAAATAGGCATTAGCAACCCGCTGAATATCCTCTGCACGGACACTGGCATAATGCTGAGGCAGTTCATCCATCAGACGGTAACTCAATCCGTTTACTTCAAGGTTTCCAATCATTTTGGCCTGTCCGCTCAGACTGTCCTGACTATAAATCAGATTTGAAATAAAGCGTGTGCTGATCCGTGCCAGTTCATGCTCAGAAATAGTTTCAGTTTTTAGTAAATCAATTTCTTTCTGGATGGCCGTTTGTGCTTCTGCCAGGTTAACGCCTGGAGCCGGGAGTGCGGAAATACCAAACAGGCTATCTCCACGGTTATAAGGATCATAGGATACACTCACAGAAGTAAGCACTTTGCGGTCGCGAACCAGACGATCCTGCAACCGAGAAGAAATCCCACTATCCAGCAGGCTGCGAATAATGGTTAGGGCGTAGGCATCTTGAGGATTCTTGGCGGTAGCTAGAGATTTCACATTCCAGGTCATATACAGATTAGGCACCTGGACATTGCTCTCAATTTCCATATGACGATAGCCTAAGCGTTCGAATTCGAGTACGTCATTACGTGAGGGTGCGGGACGCGCCGGAATATCGCCAAAATATTTCTGTACCCGAATGAGAGCTTCTTGAACGTCAACATCCCCGACGATGACCAAAATGGCATTATTCGGGCTATACCAGTCTCGATACCATTTTTTAACATCACTCAGCTGAATATTATTGAGCGTTTTCATGTGACCAATCACGGGCTGACGATAGTGACTGGTGGGATAGCTGATCCATCTAAATCGTTCAAATGCTTGGGCACGCGGATTATCATCAGTACGCTGACGCCGTTCTTCCATCACCACTTTAATTTCCGGATCAAAATCTTGCTGGCGTAACAAGAGGTTGTTCATGCGGTCAGATTCGAGTTCGAGCGCCATCGGAAAATAAGCTTTGGGATAAAGCTGATAATAGTTCGTGTAATTGGTAAAGGTTGCGGCATTAATACTGCCGCCATAAATCCGGCTTAACCGGGTAAATTCATCATTGGGAACTTTGCTCGTACCTTTAAACATCATGTGTTCCAAGGCATGAGAGACGCCGAGAATATTACCGGACTCGTCACTACTGCCGACTTTATACCAGATCTGTGTCATCACCATCGGGGAGCGGTGATCTTCCCGGATAATGACTTTTAAGCCATTACCTAAATAGGTTTCGATGGTGGTGCGGGATAATTCACTCTGGGTTGCGGCATGTACGGGGTTAAAACCGAAACTCAGGAGGAGTACAGCGGCTGGAGAAATCCGTTGTTTAATGATTCTGGATAAGGAGGAGATAGCAAAAAAAGATAGGGACACAAAGTCTTCCAATGAATAGATATTTGTATTTAGGATTATTTTTCAGAAATCTTGTATTGAAAGCAACCAAACACTGTTATTTTTTGGTTGTTTATTCATGGATTGGATTGCCCGCTCAAAACACTGCAAGTTATGCTAGAATTCAATTTTTTAACGCAATGCTTTTCAAGGATTCGGCATGCAACAGCAATCTAATGGGCAAAACAAATTTTTGATTGATGCTGATATCGGAGATGATGATGTCACGTTACCGAGTTTACCTGCGGTTAATGTGCCAATTGTAGAAACACCAAGCGCAACTGCTGAGGTTTCTGCACCTGTAGCGACAGAAGCTCAGGAAGAAGAACCTGCTACAAAAGGCGGTTTCTTTAGCCGTATGAAAGAGGGTTTAACCAAAACCCGTAAAAATCTTGCCGATGGGATGGTCAATATCCTGATTGGTGGCAAAGAAATTGACGATGAATTATTAGAAGAAGTTGAAGAACAGCTTTTGGTTGCAGATATCGGTGTTGATGCGACTAAAACGATTATTGCCAATTTGACTGAACGTACTGCACGCGGTGACCTGATTTATTCTCACTCGCTGTATAAAGCGCTTCAGGAAGAACTGGTCGCTCTGCTGGCTCCGCGTGTAAAACCGCTGCATATCGATCCAAACAAAAATCCATATGTAATTCTGGTCGTGGGTGTAAATGGTGTAGGTAAAACCACGACCATTGGCAAGCTCGCAAAACGTCTGCAAGGCGAAGGTAAAAAAGTCATGCTGGCTGCGGGTGATACTTTCCGTGCTGCTGCAACTGAGCAGTTACAGATCTGGGGTGAACGCAACAATATCGCCGTCGTAGCCCAAGGTCATGGTGCTGACTCTGCTTCTGTCATTTTTGATGCTTTCGAAAGTGCACGTGCCAAAGGTGTGGATGTTTTAATTGCAGATACTGCAGGCCGTTTGCATAACAAAGGTCACCTGATGCAGGAATTGACCAAGGTTAAACGTGTCATGCAGAAGATTGATGCGACTGCGCCACATGAAGTGATGCTGGTGGTGGATGCCGGTACAGGACAGAATGCCATTAATCAAGTTGAAATGTTTGATGAAGCAGTAGGTTTAACGGGTTTAACCATTACCAAGCTGGATGGTACTGCAAAAGGTGGTGTGCTGTTTAATATTGCCAGCCGTACCCATGTACCGATTCGCTTTATCGGTGTAGGTGAGAAAATTGATGACTTACGTCCATTCTCGGCAAAATCATTCGTTGCTGCATTGTTTGAAACTGAAAAATAATTAATGCGACTTGCGTCACATAAACTCCGCTAAATGCGGAGTTTTTTGTTTTTAAGGAGTTTGAATGCTCTAAAAAGCAGCATAAAAAAATAGCAAATCCTGCCTGCCTGAATAAACCCATTATAATTGTATGGGATTTTCCTGGTGATTGAAGTTCAGGCTATATGTAGAGGGTAGAAAATGGCATTACTCAATAAAATTGGGCAGGTATTAACAACTGACCTGACTAAGGATTTTAAATTTCCTAAAAAAAGTAAAGCAGTTAAAAATTTAGAATTCACTTTTGTTGAGAAATTAAAAAAGTGCCGTGGGACCTATCAGCTAGGTAAGCGTGTGCATTACAGTCAGGCTTATCTGACCGAGCTGATTCAGGAAGCTGTGCATAGTTGTCCTTCAGCCTATAATTCACAAAGTGCACGCATTATCGTGCTATTTGCCGATTCACATCATCAATTCTGGAATATTGTGAAAGACATTCAACGCCAGCATGTGCCGGCATCGGTCTATGAAGGGATTAGAATCAAGCTGGATCAATGTGCAAATGCCTATGGCACGATTTTATTCTATGAAGATCAGCGCGCCATTCAGCAATTACAGAAAAAGATTCCATTTAGTGCCGATGATTTTCCACTGTGGTCAGAGCAGACTTCTGGCATGGTACAGTTTGCTGCGTGGACTGCGCTGGCAGATGCTGGTCTAGGTACTTCTTTGCAACATTATAATGCGCAGATCAATCACCCTGTAGCTGAGCATTTTAAGATTGATGAAAACTGGTTGCTACGTGCTCAGCTCTGTTTCGGTTCAATTGAAGAAGCAATAGAAGATAAAATTGAGTCTGTAAACCCAGACAGCTTCCAGGTATTTAGCTAAGACCTGTGATTCTTGAAATTAGTATGTGCTAAGGTGACTGATACAAAGGATCAACCTTAACATCTCTGAGAATGTTCTATAAATAAAACACATTGTTATCGAAATAAGACTGTTTTAGGCAGTGAAAATGCTTAGGATGATCTTATCGGTTTTAAATAATCAGAATAGAACGAGGTGAGATCATGGCATTCCTAGATCATATTAAAAAACGCCGTAGTATTTATGCCATTGGGAAAAATGTCAGCCTGGATCAGGCAGAAATTGAGCACATCATTAAAGAGGCGGTGAAACATAGTCCATCATCTTTTAACTCGCAATCTTCACGCGTGGTGATCTTGTTTGGTCAATCACATGATACTTTTTGGCATATTGTGCGTGAAACTTTACGCGACCTGGTGTCAGCAGATGCTTTTGAGGCTACCAATAGCAAAATAGATGGTTTCGCGGCAGGTTATGGAACTGCACTGTTTTATGAAGACCAGAATGTCATTAAAGGAATGCAAGAAAAATTTGCGCTGTATGCAGATAATTTCCCGATCTGGTCAGAGCATGCTAGCGGTATTGCGCAGTTTGCAACCTGGACAGCTTTGGCTGAACATAATATTGGCGCATCACTACAGCATTACAATCCGATCATTGATGAAGAAGTAGCGCAAACTTTTAGTATTCCATCGAACTGGAAACTTCGTGCTCAATTGGTATTTGGTTCAATCGAAGCGCCTCCAGGTGAAAAAACCTTTGTGGATGATGCAGAACGATTTAAGACCTTTGCATAATCGATTTAGAGATGAGAAAGAAGTACTGTTAAGTACTTCTTTTTTTATGTGTGGTATAGCAGAAATCAGAAGATAGATAGTCTGATAAATGCTGAGTAAAGTGCTGTAGAGGAAAAGCATTTGTCATAGAATTGTCATTTGTACACGGCATAGTTCAATGAAAATTTTATATATTAACCGGAATGAGTGAGAGACATGGATTTACGTATCACAGCAGCTGTAGTTGCATTATTGGGCAGCACATCAGTTTTTTCAGCCGTGACATTAATTGTACCTGAAGAAATCAAGATGATTGCAGTGAATGATCAGGAAGTACGTTCAGGTCTATTACGCTCAGATCAAACTTATAAACTGGATGCGGGTACGAATGCGATTAGTGTTCGTTATACTGAATTTTTCCAGCACAATGACAATTCTCATGACATTTTAAAATCTGGCGTAGTAACTGTAAAAACTCCAGAACTTAAAGATGGTGAAGCATATAAATTGGCTTTAATTAACGCGCCTAAAAATTTTGATGAAGCGAAAAAATATAAAGATCAGCCAATTATTGGTTTATATGATGCAAAAAATCAGCTTCTGGTTCAGCAAGTAGGAGCAAAAGATGCAGCGAAACCATTACTAGGGCAAAGTATTTTAGGAAAATCTGTGGATTTGACAACGAATAAAGTTGTAACTCCAACAAATCAGCCAGCAGTGGTCTACACTCAAACTGCAAGTACACCAAATGTTGCTACTGCAAACGTTCGGGAAAATGTATCAGTTGGTCAGCTTGATCAGCAATTAATTCAGTTGTGGAAACAGGCATCTAAAGCTGAACGACAAAAATTTATGAATTGGCTTGGCGAGCAGGCAAATTAAAATTTATTGTTCAATATTAAAAGGGATCGTATGCAACGATCCCTTTTAATAAAAACTAAACCAGTCGAAATTCACATTTGCTTAAAATTTCAGGCCAAAAGTGACTGGAAAAAAGCATTAAAACTGCTAAAAATAGCAATTCAGATTAAAAAATAAACGTACAATGCGCTTTTTTGAATATTTTTAAGAAAAGCTCTTGCACTGGTTCGGAAACTGTATAGAATACGCAGCACACCAACGCAATGCATGAAACGAAACGTTAAGTGGTTGGGTTGGAGCTTAAAACTGACGAGGTTTTAAGTAAGATCATTAAGAGATTATGAAGAACAACTTGTGTGGATTTTTACTGGTTGATTGATCGAAATTATTTTCATTGATTGAATGGTAGAAATTACTCGAAGTTTATTTGAGAAATATTTGTCAGAAAATTGATGAGCCAAGTTTAAGAACTTTACTTATAAAGTTCGAAATGATTTTAACTGAAGAGTTTGATCATGGCTCAGATTGAACGCTGGCGGCAGGCTTAACACATGCAAGTCGAGCGGG
>NZ_VOZV01000020.1:0-61587 GCF_013419565.1 Acinetobacter sp. YH12072
CTAGACAAAATGACACCAAATGAGTTTTACTATGATCAGCTACCCCAACAAAACAAGGTGGCTTAACTAGAGCGGAATATCACTTATAAATACGCTTTTAGTTGTTCAAACAAGTGGGACCACCTCTATCGGCACACAGTGATTTTCTAAAGGCCAAATCATAGTCTTTATTATTTTTTATAAAGTCTAAAATATATTGAACCGCCTGATGGCTTAATATAAACTATAAAGATCCTTTATATAGTTTCGGCAACCCTTCTATATTTTGAGTATATAAACCAAGTTTATGTAAAAAAATAATTAGCTTACATTTGATTTTTTCTAAAATTGATTTTTCTTTAATAAAAAAGAAGTCTGGATACAAATATTTAATCCGGTTTTTTGGATCTGCTTGAAGTTCATAACCGATATATTCCTGATCACTGCTTAAAAGATATTTTTCTATACTTTCAATAGACATTAATGGAATATCATCACCGGACAATAAAGAGAAATACTTATATTCAAATTGGTTAGCATAATTTAAAAGTTTTAGAGTGGCCTCAATTTGAGTATAACCACCCCAATGCACATCCACTCTTTCTGTCTAAAATTCTATTTGTGAGCTGCTTGGTAACGATCTCTTTATATGATCAAGATCTGATTTTTTATCTACATGAATTAAAATTTTACTATTAGGACTTTTAATCAGCTCATTTACAAGATAAACAAGTGGATTAGTTAATTGATGACACATAATCCCATAAATAAAATTCATATTTTATTATCCATATCCATGGGGATTCTGCTTTTGCCATTTCCAGCTATCAGCTAGCATATCCTCCAAACCATACTGTGGTGCCCATCCTAATTCTTCTATTGCACGTTTATTATCTGCAAATGAAGTTGCCACATCACCTTCACGACGTGATACAAATTCAAATGCAATATTTATTCCATTTACTTGTTCAAAAGTATTTTTAACTTGAAGAACTGAACTTCCATTCCCTGTGCCAATATTCCAAGCTCTACATCCTTGAGATGTTAGTCGGTTGTTTAATGCACATAAATGTGCATTAGCTAAATCAACCACATGAATATAATCACGTACTCCAGTCCCATCTACTGTGTCATAGTCATTACCAAAAATAGATAGTTTTTCACGACGACCTACAGCGACTTGAGTCACATAAGGCATTAGATTATTTGGAATCCCTCGTGGATCTTCTCCAATCTGGCCACTTTTATGTGCACCCACCGGGTTAAAATAACGCAATAAGGCAATTGACCAACGTGTATCTGCAATCGCTAGTTTTTCTAGAATCTGTTCTACAATTAATTTAGTATACCCATAATTATTACTTGGCATACCTGTTGGCATTTCTTCATTTAACGGAGAAATATTGGCTTCGTCATAGACAGTTGCAGACGAGCTAAATACCAGTTTAAAAACCTGAGCTCGCTCCATCGCTTGCACCAGGCTAATTGAACCAGCAATATTATTATCAAAATAAGCTAATGGAATTTGTTGACTTTCACCAACTGCTTTTAAACCAGCAAAATGAATCACCGCATCAATGGTATTTTCCTGGAATATTCGATCTAAGATCTGACTGTCTCGAATATCACCTTCGACAAATTTCAGGCTTTTTTGAGCCAACTGCTGGACACGATTTAAAGACTCAACCGAGCTATTGGATAAATTATCCAATACTACGACGTCATGCCCAGTATTTAATAGTTCCAAGCAGGTATGTGAACCAATATAACCTGCTCCACCCGTTACTAAAATTTTAGCCATATCTTTCCTAATTCAATTTTAATCAAGCTTTTAGGATTTTAATCAAACCCTGGGTTGAACCATCTAAACCGCTAATATCAGTTTGCTCACCATTCAGTATAGGCAATAACTGATTGGCAATTTCCTTACCTTTTTCTACGCCCCATTGGTCAAATGGATTAATATTCCAAAGCACCGACTGCACAAAAACTTTATGCTCATACAATGCAATCAGCATTCCGAGGCTATAAGGGTTTAGTTCCTGTAATAAAATAGTGCTGCTTGGCTGGTTACCCTCATATTGTTTATAGGCTGGTAAGCCCTGTAACTCAGTCTGATCCAAGGCATCATTACCAAATGCCAGTAAACGTGATTGTGCCAGACAGTTAGATAAAGCCAGATGATGCTGTTCAATCAAAGCATCAGCATTATCGACATAGGTATATTGCTGACTGTTATAACGTTTTACAGGAGCAATAAAATCACAGCTGACTGCTTGGGTGCCTTGGTGTAACAGCTGGTAAAAGGCATGTTGGGCATTTGGTCCAACTTCGCCCCAAATAATCGGACAAGTGTCGAGCTGTACTTTTTCACCATTGCGCTGGATGGACTTGCCATTGGACTCCATTTCCAGCTGCTGTAAATAAGACGCAAAATATTTCAGACGTCCATCATAAGGTAAGATGGCATGGGTCTGTATATCCAGAAAATTTGTATTCCAGGCACCCAGTAAGCCCATTAATACTGGGATATTCTGTTCCAGAGGCTTGTACTGGAAATGCTGATCTACAGCATAAGCACCAGCAAGCAGTTGTTTAAAACCGTCCACTCCAATACTGAGTGCAATCGGTAAACCAATGCACGACCAGAGAGAATAACGCCCACCGACCCAATCCCATAACAATAGCTGATTTTCGGGTGCAATTCCCCAGGCTGTCATTTTTTCAGGTTTAGTGGATACCCCAATAAAATGATGCTTCACGATAGAAGGATGTTGGCCTAAAGATTTTTCCAGCCATAAACGCACTGTTTGAGCATTGGATAAGGTATCAATCGTTCCAAATGACTTGGAAGAAATAATAAAAAGTGTGGTTTCTGGACGTAACTGATGCAGCAATTCAGATAGCTGACTACCATCCATCGTGGAAACGAAATGCACATTCAAAGGTTTGGCAGATTGATATTTGAAATCCGAGAGCGCATGACTAACCATTAATGGTCCTAAGTCAGATCCCCCCACCCCGATATTCACTACATCCTGAATGACTTCACCGGTAGCGCCACGGCGTTGTCCGGCATGAATCTGCTCGACCAAAGCATACATACGGTCTAATTGAGCATGAACTTTAGCTGCCAAATCTTCATGCTGCTGGTCCTCTTTCGGCAAACGTAAGGCCCAGTGCATGGCTGCACGTTGTTCAGTATAGTTAATCGTCTGAGTGGAAAATAAAGACCCGATCCAGGATCTTAGATTTTGTGTCTCTGCCCACTCAATCAGATGCTGCACAGCATCATGATTGACTCTATGTTTGCTATAGTCAAAAACTACCTCCTCAAATTGTACCGAGTATTGGTTAAACCGTTCAGGATCTGCTGCAAAGAGTTGGCGTAAATGGATCGATTTCAATTGTTCTTTTACAGAATTCAGCTTTTTATAAGCATTATTGGTATTCTGGTCTGATTTAAGCTGGTCTAACATCAACGTCCCACCCCAATATAGTTAAAACCGCGTGACTTGATATAAGCAGGGTCATAGAGATTACGTCCATCCAGAATCAAAGGATGCTGCATCAACTTGCTGAGATAAGCATAATCCGGGCTACCATACTGTTTCCAGGCCGTGATTAAACACAATGCATCTGCATCTTCTACCGCCTGATACTGGTCTTCACATAAGATTAAATCAGTACGTTGACCATAAATCTGTTCAATATTGGTCAAAGCCTGTGGATCATGCAGTTTCACTGTTGCACCTTGCGCCCACAATGCTGCCAACATGGCATGTACCGGAGATTGCTGGATACTTGGGGTATTTTCCTTAAATGCAGCCCCCCAGATGGCGACTGTTTTCCCTTGCAGGTCTCCACGGAAATAATTCCACAACTTCCGGAATAGCAACTCTTTCTGTTGCTCATTAATATCCCACACCTGTTCCAGTAACTGGTTTTTCACCCCTGAATCCGCTACGGCGTGAGTCAGCGTCCGGATATCATGAGAAAAGTTTTCTCCACCAAAGCCCACCCCTGGAAATAAATAAGCTGAACCAATACGATTATCTGCCGCCATACCCTGACGGACTTGCTCAATATCAATTCCCAGTTTTTCAGCGACACTTGCCAGATCATTCATATAACTGATCCGGGTAGCCAACATGCCGGAAATACTCAGCTTGGTAAATTCTGCATCCAGAATAGGCATAAACAGATATTGCTGGGCACGAGGGAACAAGGGACGTAACAACTCTCTAACTTTGAGCTGTACATCAGGTTGATCGCAACCCACAATCAGTTGAGTGGCTTGAACGAAACTGCGAATAGCATTTCCTTCCTGAATAATATCTGGAAGATAGACCCAGTCATCATTCGGTAAAAGTTGCTGGAATCGCGCTGTACCATGCAAACCAAAGGTGGATGCATTAATCATCAGTTTAGGGTGTGCAAAGCAGGCATGATGAATGGTATTTAACATCTTAAATGCCAGCTGCTCTTCTGTCGCATTAAAACTAAAGAAAAAGACATCCTGATTAAAATTCAGATGCTGAAAATCACAACAGTTTAAAAAACCGGATTCTTCCTGTTTTTGTAATAATAGTTGTAAGGATTCATCCTGAAAGTAAGTCCGAGCAGGCTCACCTGTATTGAAGCTATTACACCATACGACCTGATGGCCACATTCAGCCAATAGAGCTGAAATAACCCCTGAGAATAAGGTTTTTCCTAATACTGCGACTTTCATAATATCCCTTTTTTATTATAAGGCGAGTTCCTGAATCAATGCTTTAAACTCTGCACCGAGTTTAGGATGATCTACGCCATAATGTAATACAGCCTTAAGATAGCCGAGCTTGCTACCACAATCAAAGGTTTGACCCTTCATCCGATAAGCTTCGACAACCTCTGTTTGCTGTAATAGTGCAATCGCATCAGTTAGCTGGATTTCATTGCCTGCCCCTTTCGGTGTCTGCTCCAGTAGTTGCATAATCTTTGCCGGAAGGATATAACGACCTACCACAGATAAATTCGACGGTGCGGTACCAATCGCCGGCTTTTCCACAATACCTTGCATCACCGTGCTTTCACCTTCCGCAGGCGAAGCAGGCACATCCACAATCCCATATTGATCAACCAGATGATCAGGAACTGCCTCAACCATGATTTGTGATGCCTGAGATTGTTCATAACGTTGAATCATGCGAGACAGGTCATTTTGAGTATCTTGCTCTTTAACCAGAACATCGGGTAACAGGACAGCAAAGTCATCATCACCAATCACAGCTTTAGCACAAAGTACCGCATGACCAAGGCCTAAAGGCTGTGGCTGACGTACGCTAATCACACTAACATGAGGGGGTAAAATTTCAGTAACTTCTTTAAGCAAATCGGTTTTATTTTTTTGCTCAAGTGTAGTTTCAAGTTCAAAGTTACGGTCAAAATAATTTTCAATTGATGCTTTGGAAGAATGCGTCACCAAAATAATTTGTTCAATTCCAGCTGCAATTGCTTCTTTTACGACATATTCTATTGCCGGACGGTCAACCACCGTCACCATTTCTTTAGGAATGGATTTGCTGGCCGGTAAAAAACGTGTGCCAAGTCCTGCAACAGGGAGAATTGCCTTTTTAATCATGTTATTCAACCTAATTATTTCCAACTTTAATTTACTTTAATTTCCTGACCACGCTGATAACCATCGACATAATGTTCAAGCTGCATTAAAGCCCAATCTACATCACTTTGAGTCGCTGTCAGCACATGCATACGATTAAATACTTCCAGAATTTCAGCTAAAGGATAATGTTTTTCTACCGATCTTAAAATTCGCTTATGTGAAGTAATCTCTGTATTTTCCTGGTCAATTAACAGCTCTTCATACAATTTTTCACCTGGACGCAATCCTGTATATTTAATTTCAATGTCACCATCGGGATTTTGACTGTCTTTCACCTTTAAGCCACTCAGTGAAATCATCTGACGGGCCAGATCCTGAATTCTTACCGGTTCTCCCATATCGAGCAGGAATACATCACCACCTGTGCCTAAAGCACCTGCCTGAATCACCAACTGCGAAGCTTCAGGAATTGTCATAAAGAAACGTGTCACTTCAGGGTCAGTGACAGTGATAGGGCCACCCTTGGCAATCTGCTGTTTAAATAATGGGACAACCGAACCCGATGAACCTAAGACATTCCCGAAACGTACAATACTTATCTGGGTTTGATTTTGTGCTTCAGCCATGGCCTGACAATAAAGCTCTGCCATACGTTTGGTAGCCCCCATCACATTGGTTGGACGTACTGCTTTATCAGTTGAAATCAGTACAAAAGTCTCGACCCCTTTTTTGACAGCTGCATTGACACTAAAGGCCGTCCCTACCGCATTATTTTTTAAGCCAGCCAATGGATTACATTCTACTAAAGGAACATGTTTATAAGCAGCAGCATGATAGACAGTTTGAACACCATATTGCTCAATGACCCGTTCCAGTTTACTTTCATCCACTACCGAACCTAGAATTGGAATAATTTCGCAGCTGGCACTAAGACGTAATTCTTTATCGATACTATATAAAGCAAACTCTGTCAGCTCATAGATAATAAGTTTTACCGGTTGATTTTTAATGATTTGACGACATAGCTCTGAGCCAATGGAGCCTCCTGCCCCTGTAACCATTACAACTTTATCTTTGATATTTTTTTCTAGTAGTTCTGCTACAGGAGGGACTGGATCACGTCCTAAAAGGTCAATAATATCGACTTCCTGAATATCAGAAACTCGAATTTCACCATTGACCAGTTTAGTCAGACCTGGAATTTCAGTAATTTTTAAATGGGCAGGTTCCAAGAATTTTACGATCTCGCTTTTACGGATACGCCCCACTGAAGGAAGTGCGATCAGAATTTCATCAATACGTAGTTTGGTAAAAGATTTTAATGCAATTTCTGGTGCATAAACTTGAATTCCCCCAATATTCTGACCGCTCAATGAAGGATTATCATCAATAAACATGACTGGTAAATGTTCATTAGAACGATTTAAAGTTGCTGCAACCTGCTGCCCTGCATAACCTGCACCATAAATCGCAATCCGTTTTTTCGATACTCCGGCATATAGATATGAACGAACAATAAAGCGGATCAATCCTCGACTAAACCAAACCCAGGCAAACATCATGAAGCCAAACATCAAAGGAATAGAAGTAGGAATGAACGCATGGGTCGCATACGCAAGCAAATACAAACCAATGACTGCCAGAACAGTGGCTAGCCCTAATTTAACAATAAAAAATTCATTAAAAGTACGAACAATAAAACGATAAACACCACAAACAAATAAAGCCAATACAGCAATGGTACTGACCCAAACTGTACCAAAAGGAATATTGGGAACAACTTCTGCACCCAAATCGAATTGACGAATGGCATAGCAAAGCCAGATCAGGACGGGAAATATGCAGAAGTCCAAAATAACGAGAAATGTCTGTTTAGCCGCACGTGGGGATTCAACTAAGGGTAGAATGATAGATTTCACTTGCTGTGTCTTCTCAATAATTATTTATAAATTTTTACCCCATATTAAATATTAGAGAGAATTGAGGTAAAAACTTGGATAAATGTTTAAAGTGTACCTATAAAGATACACTTTACATGATTGAATCCTAGAGAATTATATGCGACTAATCACCTGCTGAATAACATCTTTAGTTGTTTGAATATTATTTTCTGTTAATGTCGGATGGACCAAGAACATCAAACTGGTTTCACCGAGTTTTTGCGCATTTTGCAAACGCTGTGTCGGTCGCCATGCTGTACCATCAAAAGCATGCTCCAAATACACCTCGGAACAAGATCCACTAAAACATGGCACACCCAAGGCATTCATCTCTGTCATAATCCGGTCACGTGACCAGCCTTCAGGCAACTGATCTGTATTGACCTGTACATAACATTTATATGCGGCATGGACATACTCATCGGATGGGCGATGAACTGTAAAATATGGGCTATCTGCAAATGCAGCATAAATTTTTTCCATATTTGCATTACGCTGTGCTGTCCATTCGGACATCTTCTTCAATTGAATCCGTCCAATCACAGCCTGCATTTCCATCATGCGCCAGTTGGTACCAAAAGAGTCATGTAACCAGCGGAATCCCGGCGGATGCTGTTTGTTATATATACTGTCAAAGTTTTTACCATGATCTTTATAAGACCACATTTTTTTCCATAAGTTTTCATCATTGGTAGTGACCATTCCTCCTTCACCGCCAGTGGTCATAATCTTATCCTGACAGAATGACCAGGCACCAATATGACCGATTGAACCTGCAGATTTTCCTTTATACATGGCACCATGGGCTTGGGCACAATCCTCAATCACATACAGGCCTTTTTCTTTTGCCAATTGCATGATTGGATCCATATCACACATCCAGCCAGCGAGATGCACACAAATAATCGCTTTGGTATTAGGCGTTAAAACTGCTTCAATCGTACGACGTGAGATATTTTGCGAGTCCATTTCCACATCGGCAAAAATCGGATTTGCCCCAGCAGTTACAATGGAGCTAGCCGAGGCCAAGAAAGTGCGTGAGGTGACAATCACATCATCCCCTGCGCCAATTCCCAAGGCTTTCAAGGCTACATCCAAAGCCACGGTACCATTCGCCAATGCTACTGCATATTGTGTGCCAGCAAATTGAGCAAATTCTTTTTCAAATTCACGGCATTCCTGTCCAGTCCAGTAATTCACTTTGTTGGATAACAAGACTTGGGAGACAGCATCGGCTTCTTCTTGCGTAAAGCTTGGCCATGGTTCAAATGCAGTGTTTAACATGATGTATTCCCTAAAAATTAAATACGAATAAGACGATCACACTTAGAAAATACGAGATCAGCTTTATATTGATTAAAAGAACTCTCTAGTTTTTCACCAGTCAACCAAGCTAAATATGCCTGAATGGTATTCATACCGGCTTCATGTGAAAAAGGATATCCACCACCGAAACGTGGATTCAATTCCAACACATACAACTCACCACCTTCCTCGAATACATCACAATCTAAATTACCAATATGTTTTAAATTAGTTGATATTTTTTCGCCAATATCTGAAAAACGCTGGTCAATAACAGAAACCGCTTTATCTGTTTCTCCAGCCCGCATAGAAAGTTTTTTACGTACTACTGTCGTAAAATATTCTTGATCCAAGTCATTTACGATATCCATGCCATATTCTGGTCCATTCAATTTCTGTTGAATCAAGATGGCTGCATCTAATTCGTTCTTACTCGCCTCAAATAGAATTGTGTTCTTTAATTTAATCATTAGCAGCTTATAAGCTAATTCAAACTCTTCTAGACTTTCTGGAAATTCGATTCCAATTGAAGCACTTCCCCACCGTGGTTTTAAAACGAGTGGAAAAGTTAATTGACCTTCTTTAATCGCTAGTAATGCTTGATTATAATTAGTAAAAGTCTGGGGGGTATTAAGACCAATAGAAGCTAAGAAATCACGCGTTTTAATTTTATCAAAGCAAATATCAATTACCGAACTATCCGATACAATAACTTTTGCGCCCAGGTCAGCAAAGGCTTGTTTATGATGAGCGAGAATAGGTAACTCAAGATCATTTAAAGATATGATCGCATTGATATCATACTCTTTAACAATACTAAGTAAATTTGGAATATAGTCCTCACTATAAATAGAAGGAACAAGTAAGCTGATATCTGCATCAGACATTGCAGGAGCAAGATTACTCATATCCGTAGCCAAGACTATACCTTGACCATTTAATGCTTGCTTACAATAATTAATGAGATAATTACGACGGCCAGCACATGTAAATAAAATATTCATAATTCACTTTAAGCCAAAAAGTTAAAAATTCCGCCAGTATGCCAAAATACAATATTACCTTGTAAATTATGCTTTAAGACGTGCTCTTGCATACCCCAAAATGCCTTACCACTATATGTAGTATCTAAAGTAAAACCATAATTCTGAATTGAATTATCTGATATTTTTTTTAATTCATTATTATATTTTTCATAACCTCCACATAAATATTCATCTAAGACAATTACTTCATGTTTTCTTTGGATAGAAAAAGTATCACATAACATATTATAGAAAGTAGACACATGTTCTTGTGCAGATTGCTGATTTCTTGCTACTGATATACCAATCACTTTACAATCAATATTATTTTGAGATAAACCAGCCATAATCCCTGCTTGGGTAGATCCAGTACCACAAGCTACGAATAAGTAATCTATTAGTACTTCTGAATTTAATTGTTGAACAGCATCAATATAAGCTTTACCACCTTGAAGATTATGCCCACCTCCCCATAGATAATAAGGTTTTAAACCAATATCTTTATATTTACACATAGCCTGATCCATAGTGGGTCCAATATCTATGGGTTGGTCAACAAAAATAATATTAGCTCCTGACATACGCATAATTTTGGCATTGCCAGACTCTTTTAGAAACTTATCTTTATCACCATGTAAAACTAATGTACATTGCAAATGATGTTGCGCACAAAAAACGGCTGTTGCTCGACAATGGTTTGATTGAATACCACCTGTCGTTACTACAGCCTTATAGGAGTTATCTAAGATTTCTTGACCAATACTATCAATTTTTCGACCTTTATTACCACCGCCTAAAGATGGATATAAATCATCACGGATAATAGTAATATTTTGGTTAAGTTGTGATTGATATATTTTTTGATAAATAATCATAAAAGTCTAATCTCTTTATAGTCATAATTAACTTCATATTGAAATAAACTTTTATCTAGGTCATCTATGAAACAACCATAATAATAACGATCTATAAAACTATCTTCTCTTTTAGTTTCATTACGTAAGATTCCTTCTTTCTTAAAACCAATTTTTTCATATAATTTTTGAGATGCAACATTATCTGAATCAATATAAGCATAAACTTTATTTATTTTTAGAATTTCAAAAGCATAAACACATTGTAAGAATAGTGTTTTTTTACCTAGGCCTTTTGCTTTGGTATCTGGGTCAACAAAAATATAAGACTCCATTTTCAAGATATCAGCATCTAGTCCGGTTAAACCAGACATACTTAATACCTCGCCATCCAATGTCTCTAAAACAAAATCTACACGCTTATTATTATTCTTATTAAGGTCAAACCACTGAATTGTATTTGTTAATGAAACAGGTGGTTTGAAATGCATGGTAGAATAAATCCGCGCATCATTCATCCATTGCACTCGTAAAGATAAATCGTTTTTATTTAGTAATCTTAGTTTCATTTTTAGCTCGCTCAATATCTAAAGGCTTTCCAATAGCTCCTGGAACTACGGCAATATCCTTCCTTGCTATAACATTTTTAACAGTCAATAACGCTATTTTTATATCATTCATGAAGCTAATAGTTTCTACATATTGAGCATCCAACTCTAAACGACTATCCCAATCTAAAAAGTTTCTACCATTAACTTGTGCTAATCCTGTTATACCCGGCTTTATACTATGACGTAGAGCTTCTCGTTTCGTATAGTAGGGTAAATATCTTACGAATAAAGGTCTAGGTCCAATTAAAGACATATCACCTTTAATAACATTTAAAAGTTGTGGCATTTCATCTAGAGAGGTTTTTCTAACAAAACCACCAATCCTAGTTAGCCTTTGGGTATCAGGTAAAAGATTACCTTGATCATCTTTAGCATCATTCATCGTTTTAAACTTAATGATGTTAAATATTTTTTCATTCTTGCCAGGACGTTGCTGGAAAAAAAATGGAGAACCTTTATTTGCTATACTCAATAAAATCATTACTGCAATAAATACAGGACTTAATAAAGTAAATGCAATTAATGAAACAATAAGATCTAATAATCTTTTAAAAAAATGAGCATACATTATTCAGACCTTTAGCTATCCTAAGATGTTTTTATAATGCATAATAGCATGCTCTTGAACATCATTTCTTTCATAGTTTTTAGAAATCTTTGTAATGCAATTGATAGACATTTTTTGTAAGCTTGACGCATTAGCTATACAATAAGACATTTTATCGTATAAATCAGCTTTATCCCTTGGATATACGTAGAAACCATTAAACCCTTCTTCGATAATTTCTTCATAACCAGTAATTTTAGTTACAATAGCAGGTTTACCCATTGCATTAGCTTCAATTACAGATAAGCCAAAACCTTCCCTATAAGAGGGGGATACAAAGACATTCATGATTGATAAGAATTTTTTGACATCCCTTTGAAAACCGCACTCAATAATGTTTGGATTATTTTTTATAATACTTAAAGTTTTATTTTTTAGAGGATCCAATTCATGCTCATAACGTCCTACTAGAATAAGTTTAATATTTTTTTGAGATAAACTGTTAAAAGCTTCTACTAGCTCATTTATTCCTTTATCCGAAACAATTCGTCCAACAAAACCAAAAACAAAATCATTTTCACCTATCTCTAAATCTCTTTTTGTTTTCTGAATATTACACGAGTATTTAGTAAAACTTTTAACATCAATACCATTGGGACTTCCATTAAAAATTACTTTAATATTTTTATTTATAATCTCACTTTCTACTTTTAATTTTATTCCATCACTAACAGCAATTATATCTGTAGCACACCAACAGTTAATATATTCAATTAACTTTAACAGTTTCCTTTTTTTACCTTGTGCCCCCTCATATCTAAGACCATGTATATAATAAATTCGTCTTGGGATTCTTAAAATATATCCTACTACCAATGCTAATAACGATGCCTTTGGAGTATTACAATGAATTGCAAAAGGTCTATTAAAACTAAAAAAAATTAATATTTTTATAAATGAAATGATATCTCTCCAAGGAGAAATATCTCTTTGCATAGAGATACCTTTATATTTAACTTTCTCTTCATCAGCAATATCTTTCAACTTATGACTAAATGAACTAATTAAAGTTACATCATAACTTTGACCCAATTCCTTAATTTGTCCGCTAAAAAAATTTAATGAATTAGGTATTGTTGTTAATATATACAACTTTTTACTATTCATTTCAAAATCCTAGTTAATTGAAGATCGAAATCGGAATAATGTTCTGCTTTAATAGCTTCTTTATTTCTGAATTTATAAAGAACTTTCATAATTGATAAAAAATAAAAAGCATGAGTAACTAAAATTTTGCTATATATTTTTAATAAATTTAAAATATATTCATTATTTGATAATATTCCTTCATGATATTTTTTTATTACCTTAATTTGAGTTTTATAGGAATAAAGCATTTTCTTTCTTGTTACATTATCTTCTTCACGATAATAATATAAATAATCTTGCAAAAAACCAACTTTCAAATCATTTTTGATTATAGCACTAACCCAAAGCTCATAATCTTGAGCAGTATATATTTTTTCATTATATTTATTTCTTTTATACCAACTTTTTCTAACTAATAATGAGGCATGAACAATTCCCGAGCTCCCTAATAAAACTTGTTTTTTAGTAGGGGAAGATAACCTACACGTTCTCACTCCATTTAATTCATTATTATTAGATATTGAATATAGCGAAGTTGAAACGAGATCAATATGAGGATGATTAATTAAGTACTCTAATTGTAGCTGAATCCTAAATGGTGACATAATATCATCAGCATCCATTCTAGCTATATAATCATATTGAGCTACTTCAATAATTTCATTTAGTCTTGCAGGTAATTTTTTGTTTAAACCATCAGATAATACTCTAATACGCTTATCTTTATAAGATAAAGCTATCTCTAGTGACTTATCTGTTGAACCATCATCTATAAGTATTAATTCCCAGTTTTTATGGGTTTGAGCCAAAACGGAATCTATACAAAGAGCTAGATACTTTTCTGCATTAAAAAAAGGAATGCCTATGCTTACAAAAACATCATCAGCCTTCATGATTAAAATATCTCAAAATATGGGTTAATAATATAGGGTACATAATTTGCAAAACGATCTAAACGCAACATAAAGTATACTATGAGAAATATTATAACAAATAAATTTATCAACTTATTATTTAGATTTTTCAACACTATTGGAATAATAAAAATTAATGCAAGAATAAAATACGATAATAATCTTTGAGGACCCGAAGGATTTGTCTGAAGGAATGAAATACCTAGTATGAAAAATAGCCCACATGAATAAAATTGAAATAAAGCGTTAAACTCCTTATTATCTTTAATATTAATTTTATTTTTGATTAAATAAATCAAAAGAAAAACAACAAAATAAAATAATAAAATTAAAAATCCACCCGAACTATCAGAAACCTCAGTATATCCTGCATATTTTTCATTTGAGTCAGCAAGTAAGTTAATCATGCTTTTACTCAACAGTAATGAAGATAAAAATATAAATATTATTTTCCACTCAATTTTCCACTTTAAATTAACAATAAAATAAAATGGAATCATAAAAAGTGCACTAATATGAAAAAAACTAGCAAATATACATATTAAAAAATATTTAAGAAAATTTTTATTAATTAAAAACGGTAAAGACACAAAAAAAATTGCCATAGCAATACCTTGCCTTAAACCATTTAGAAAAAATGTATACCCTCCTAATGTAATAAAAATAAATATAGATAAAATATAATTTATACTATATTTTTTTATTACAACCATTTGTAAGAAAACAACAATTATAGAAGTTATAAAGAAAAGCCAAAAATAATTATGACTAATATTTAATATAATGTACTCTAGTAAAAGATAACCAGACTCCATACCTTCATGAAATTCATAATAATCTGGATCTAATTTATTGACAAAGTTTTTAACATACAATCCTGTATCTGTACCCACCGTAGAATTACGAATGGTGGCAAACACTATCAATGCAAAAGATGGTACCCAAAATGCATTTCTATTTAAGGATTTTTTTTCTAAAAAAATCCAAAACATCACAAATCCTAGAAGTAATAGATATGGAAACATTTTAGGTTAATTTCCTATATTCGATTTTTTTAGATCTTTATAAAAATTTAATAAATCTGTTGCATTTTTTTTAACATTAAAACCAGAAGCTTGTAGGCATGTATAAATTTCACTTTGAGAAACAGATTTGTTTTTTTGATTCTTTAAGGCTTCAACCCAAGTATCTACATTATCTAAAGACAAAAAATTTACCAAACCTAAATCTAAATCAACTTCTGGAGCTATTCTATCGGAAATTAAACTTAACAAGCCCACTGCTTGACTTTCAACTAAAACAACTGGAAAACCTTCATGCAAAGATGGCATTAACATAACATCTGCGCCCGCCATCAAATTTGGAACATCATTCCTGACACCTAAAAGAAAAACATTTTCCTCTAAACCATAATCTTGTATATTTTTCTTAATAATATCTTGGAAAGGACCTTGACCTACAATGAAAAAAGTAAAGTTAATACCTAGCTCTTTTAATTTTCTAGCAATTTTTAAAGAAAAATCATGATTTTTAACTTCATTCAATCTACCTACTTGGATAATTTTTAAACCTTGAAGATCACTTTTAACCGCTTTCCAAGAATTTTTATTAGTTAATGAAATTTCATTATATAGTTGCAAATCAATTGCATTATTTAATAACCAAACATTTTTTGATGTATTAAATAAATATTCAGCTGCTTCTTTACCACACGCAATTCTTTTTGTTGATAAACTTTTATTTAGATAGATTGCAAATTTTTCGTAAAAATTAGCTACAATCCCAGATTTAGCATTCTGTGTATTATGCGAATGCGAAATTCGATGTTTAACCCCTGCTTGTTTTGCTGCTAACAAGTGAAAAGCATTATTGAGTAACATATGTGCATGTACAATCTGATATTCAGAATGCTGCTTTAAAAAGCTTGTTAACTTAAACATGCGGTCAATAGAATTATTCGCAATTATTGGATAAATCTTTCCACCTAAGGCTAAAATTTCATCATCGTAGTCACCTTTTTGAGTGGTAAAAGTAATAAAGTCAAATTGGACCTGCGTACGATCAATATTACGATAAAGATTAATAAGCATAGTTTCTGCGCCAGCTCGGTCCATTTTTCCGACTATATGTAAAACTCTAATAGGATTCATTGAACTTTCCAAAATTAAATTTATTCCTTAAAGACTTAGGCTTAATCATCTCTTTATTAAAAAACGTAAAAGTTCTAACATTTTTAGACCTAATATATTTGGTAAGCTAACAATAAGATTGATTATTAAAATACGTATACTAATCTCAAATTTATAATTCTTAGTTTTTAAAACCTTATTAATTTGCTTTGCATCGTTTAAAGCTTGGCCTAAAAGGCCTTTATCGATACGTGTCAAAATACTCCATTGGCTTATCTTTACTTTATTGGCAAATTTCTCTTTTAAAGAAACTGCTTTATATTGTTCTAATAAATTTAAAACTAAACTATGAACTTTAAATAGATCTAAAAGTTTCTTACCTGAAGAACCTGTAATAGAAGTTTTTCGCTGTCTATATAGTAACAATTCAGCAGGAATATGGAATTTTTTATTAGCAACTAGACCTAGCTCCCAATGAAATGGCCAGTCCTCATAATACAATCCAATTGGAAAATATAGTCTTTTAGATTTAACTAAACTCGTCCTAATAAACTTTAGCCAAGCAAAATGTTGTTGATTAAAATAATTTTCACCTTGTTCTAAAACTTTCAAATTATCCACATTTGATAAGTCTAATTGTAGACTTAACTTGATACCATCTTCAAATGCCTTGAAATTATATGTTATAAGATCTGCATCATTTACTATCGCATATTTCACACATAATTCTATAAGTGATAAGTGAACTAAGTCATCCGAATCTACAAACATAATGTAGTCCCCTTTCGCAGCATCTATACCTGTATTGCGTGCTGCTGAAAGGCCACTATTCTTTTCATGACGAATAAGTTTTATACGCTGATCGTTAAGGTGCTTTGACAAAACTTCCAAGGATTTATCTGTAGAACAATCTTCAACCACAATAATCTCTAGATTCTCATATGTCTGTTGACGTATTGAATTCAAGCACTCATCAAGATATTGCTCAACATTATAAACAGGCACAATCACACTAACTAAAGGATTATTTTGACAATTCATTTTTAAGATAGAGCCTTAAGCAATGGTTTATATTGATTCAATTCAACAGGTGAATCAGTTAAATTACCACGAGGTTGAGATAAAAGTTGATCTATATATTTTGGAACCTGATTAAAATTTTCAAGTTCGACAAAAATTAGCCGTGGATGATCTTTCAACCAGTCCAAATAGGTTTGTCTTATTTTATGATTTGAATTGGGCAATACCAAGCAAGGCGTGCCTGAAAGGATACATAAAATCATACCGTGTAAACGATCTGTGATAACTAACTGAGCTTCAGCAAACTGCTGAATTTTATTAGAAAGCAATGTATTACATTCTGCTTTGCTTAAACCCGAACCACCTGCATGTGTATCTGTCTTAATAATAGTAAGACTGGTATCACCAATAGCACTATCTAAAATGGCATAGTGTTCAGCTTTTAAAGCACACTCCTTATCATTTCTTAGACAAGTCAAAATACCTTTAGGCTTTAAACTATTTACCACCCCTAACTGTTTAGCAGATGAACTCATTACAATATCAGGGACAAAACCAATCTTTACATTTTTTTGGCCATTGAATACGTCTTCTAGTTTCTTGTAAGTTATTAACTCTCTTGCAAAAACATGAATATCTGAATGACTAGCATATATTTTTTCTATCTTTTTAAGAGCTTTAGTAGACGATTGAGATTCCTCCCAATCTAAAGTTTGTGGAAAGCAAACAATTTTATTATATGGAAAACTTTGAATTACCAATTGTCTTAAATCCTCTATATCAGGATAAAGTGATCCCATATTACCACCACCAATAATGGTAATAATATCTTCAGAAGTCACCTGATTCTTAATTGAACCTAACCAAAGTCTAGTTTTACTGATAGGGACTGGAAAAACTTCATAATCTAGTAAATTTTCTTCTAGAAATTTTTCCTGAGCAGCAGAAATTGCTAGGTCACCAATATTTCCATAATCTGCCGCCAAGAAAATAAATGCCCGTTTCCTTACAGGTAGATCTACTTTTTCACAGTTCAAAAAAGTATGAATATATTGCTTAAACTTTAAAGGGAATATCTTTTTAATATGATTAAACATCCAAATAAATCCATAAAATTAATAAGATTTTCTAAAAAGTAGAACCCTAGTATTTAAAGTATTAACTTTTACTAGAGTATTTTATCTTTAATAAAAAATTAAGCAAATTAAACATTCTTGAATTAAGCAAAAATATTATTAAATATTGCCCTTTACTATCTACATTCCACTTCCACTTAGTGCATATCGTAAAAAAATTACTTTCAGAAATTCGTTTAAGTTCTTTTTTTCTTTCACTTTCAGGTAAATACATAATATTATTAATTAACCAAGGCAAAATATGTCCTAGATAGTATTTAGATATGTCTAATTTTACAACACTATCTAAAGTCTCATGCACTTTAAGTCTATTTTCAAAATGATGCTCCATATTTTCAAGCAATTCATATTTATAAGTAGGACTAGAGAGTGAACCCACATTTTCATAGTAAGAGTATAAAATATTTGAAATTCTTTTAATCGATTTAGCATTTTTTACAGCATATAAATTAAAAATAGTATCTTCACCTAATTTAATTTTTTGGTCAAAACGAATATTTTTGACTAAATTATAACTATATATTTTGGACCATGGATACCAAAATAACTCTTTATCATCTACAACATTAATTAACTTCTCATTTCCACCAAGCTCTCTTTTTGGTTCAGGAGAAAATTTTTTAACCTCTGTATTAGCTAAAATTTTTTCATAACCAAATACAACTAAATCAGGTTTATCAAGAGTAAACTTTTGTAAAACTTTAAAAAATTCAGGCTTAATTTCATCATCACAATCAACAAAACCAATATAGATGCCATTCGCTATTTCTAATCCAAAATTTCGTGCTGTAGATGCACCTTGATTTTCTTGATAGAAATATTTAATCCAAATAAATTTTTGAGTGAATTCATCAATAATATTTTTTGAGTTATCATTAGAACCATCATCAACTATTATCAATTCAACAAAAAACTCATTAACAGCATTAACAGCATTAACAGCATTAACAGCATTAACAGCATTAACAGCATTAACAGCATTAACAGCATTAACAGCATTAACAGCATTAACAGCATTAACAGCATTAACAGCATTAACAGCATTAACAATACTATTTAAGCATTTTTTCAAGTATTTTTCCCCATTGAAAATGGGCATAATTAAAGAAATATTATTTTTCAAAATACAGCACCTATATTCACAATATCTTAAATAATAAAAAAGTTAAAACAAAGAATTTTCAAGATAATCTAAAGATTTCCCCCTAAGTTCAATAATTTTATTATTGATATTATTATAATCTATTTTGCTATTTATTAAATTATCATTAATATCACCAATATCACTAACCATTCGACTTGTTAAGTTCAATTGACTTAAGAAAGAATTGAAACGTGATGCTCCTCTTTCTTTATTCACTATTGAGATAAATGGCTTATTAAAAATAATTGAGAATACTGTTCCATGAAAAGAGTCAGTGATAATAAAATCAGCAGCAGAAAATGATCCAATCCAATCCTCGATTGATGGATAAATATAATCTTCTAAATTTTCAACAAAACAACTATCTTTAACTTTATTTTTAGGTTGATTATAAAAAACTTTTTTATCTAATTTTTGGGAGATTATCTTAATTATTTTTTCCTTACTTTCATCTCTATCAAGTATATATACAAAAATTTTACCAATATTCTTACTACTATCCTGCTTAGAATTTAGTAATCCCATATATTCCCTTGTTTCTAATAGGAGTGTTGGGTCTAGAGTATGTTTAACGTCTATATCTAAATATTGCTGACATAAATGAACTGCAGAATTTTCTCGCACTGACACAGCATTAAACTTTTGTAATAGACTCTTAATATCTAGAGTTTTTTCAGAATTAAATTGCCATTCATCTATTCCGAATGATGCAGAGTATGCTATTTTTTTAATTTTGTTACTGTGATTTAAAAAATCCAAGAAAAAACTTTCAATTCTTGGTGAATATGCAACACGCCAAACCTGATCGCTTCCGACAATAACAGCATCAAAATTATTTTCATCAAAGTATTTCTTTAAATCATCTACTGAATAAAGAATAGGAGAAATATTTATATTATTACTTATAAAACGCGTATGTTCAATTCTTAAAGCTTTTAACTCTTTATCAAAAAAAGGATAATTAACTTTCTTGAATAATACTCTACTTTTAATTATTGAAAAAAATCTTCTAAAATCAGATGCTTTTTTCCACTGATAATTAAGAGTTTGTACTTCATAGCCCATTTGGAGTAATTTTTTTTGCAAAGCAAAATTTTGTAGGGTGCCACCAAAATTAACATGAAGAGGCTGAGTTAAAATTGCAATTTTTTTAGTCATTTTAAACACTCTTACCCAAAAGGATTTTTTTTAATTTATTTACACGATGATTCCATATAGTAAAAAACTTCAAATCTTCAAAATATGGCTTCATTTTCATTTTAAAATCTAAATTATCCCTAGTCTCTAACCAAATTTCTAGACTGTTTTGACGAGTTTTCAATCTTGATTTTTGAATAAAATTAAAAAAAATATTTTGTTTAGTTAAATATCTTTGCCGTTTTATAGGGAAATTTTTTCCAGATTTAATTGCATGCTCTACCCTATAAAGTAAACCTTTATGTCTATGATTAAAACTGCCATTTTGAGATAATAGTAGTTTTTCTTTATTTAACTTATCTAAATTAAGGTGCTTTTTATCTAATCCATTTCTTATTAGATTTTCTGCTATTTCAGTTCTAGTAATTACAATACTGTTACCTAAACCACTTTTATCATAAGGATCAATCCAGGCATCACCTAGTGAAATGTCTGCCAATTCAGTTACTACATCATCACAAAAATCACATGCATTTGATTTAAATAAACCCGTTCCCCACATATCTCCTAAAGAACGCATTTCTACCATATGAATTCTTTTGGTTAATTTTTCTTCACAGGAAAACTTATAATCCAAGGCATAACTCTGCTCGTTTTTCACTCTATATTGAGCATGACTATATTCACTTTGACAACCTGCTTCTTGTGCTAAGTAATCTGTATAATACTTACTCTTTAATCCCCCACAAATAATTCCTACCACAAATTTTATTTTTTCTTTTAATTCTGGATTATATATTTGCTTCAAACGTATTGCTTTAACAAAACAGGCAACCCCAGAAACTGCAACTGTTCCATCTATTTCCGAAATTTCTTGAAATAGCTTCTCTAGAGTTACAGGGGTATATCTTGTTTTTGATATCTGAGTAATTTCTTTAACATTAGAAAAGAATTGATAAGCATATTGCCCATCGACCTCCTTAACAATGAATAAATTATCTACTAATTTATTTTCTAACAATGTTTTGAATATATATGTTGCTATTCCACCAGATGAAGATGTTTCACGAAATTCCTTACTATATCCTGCATAGAGTTCATAATAATATCCAATTTTATCCTGATATTGATTTTCTGGTTGTTGTAGAAACATCAACCCTAATTCATCTTCATTTTTTTGCTGTAGTGCAAAAGGGCATACTTTTATCATTTTATCTTGAGTTGAATTTTGACCTAGTGAAGGTACAAGAAATCCCTCATTATTCCATACCATTTTTGCCTGATGACTTTTATCTTCAGAAATACAAACTCCACAACCCGTGCATAAATTATTTGCAACAATAGAATTAATACTCATTTTAAGTAACCCTTTATCTTATTTTGAATAAATTGTCTTTCTGCAGATGAAAGACCGAATAAAATGATACTGATCACTACAATTAATACTGTAACAACTGATGATATAAAAAATGAAATCATTTGATAATGTATTTCAAAATTTTTATTGAAAACCCAGGAAAAGATTCCAGAACTACATACTACAGAAAGTACTTTAACTAAAACTGATTTTATATATATTTCTATACTGAATTTAGTTAGTTGGCTTAAAAAATACAATCTTAATCCTAGGCTTATAAAAGACATCAACAATGCGACCCAATATACAACCCAAGGATCAGATAAAAATTTTAATGCTAAATAAGATAGAGGAAGGTTCATAAAAACTGAAATACTCACTACAACTTGGTATATTTTTATTTTCCCTGTTGCTTGTATTCCTGTCATTAATGTTCCTGAAAGACTATCTATCAGCATGACAACTAGCGCTAACTCTACAAAGCTTACTAAGTACTGTGGTATTTCATGGAGCCATAACTCTAATAAATACTGAAGATTAAATATGATTGGTGAAATAACAAGCAGGCAAAAAAAGAAACTAAATTTTGATCCAATGTTAATTAATACACTAGTACGTTCATAATTTTCTTGAGCATAACTTTTATATATTTGTGGATTAATAGCTGTTGTAACTGAATTTATTAAACCTACAATAACCCCACTTATTGTATTTGTAAGAGCATATACTGCATTTAAAGCAACTCCAAAAAATAAATTTAATAAAATATTAATACCTTGAAATTTGGCAACCGATGCAAAATTACCAAAAATATTCCAAGATGAATAAAAAAATATTTCTTTTAACAGTGAAATATTTTCAATCTTAATAATAGTATTTTGATTAAGTTTCTTCCAACAATACAATATATATATAACGCAAGTTAACAAACTAGAAAAAACATATAACAGTGTATATTTAACTAATAAAGGATCTGACAGCCAATATAAAATATAAACTATTAAAAGTTTAATTACTCCATTTAATAAAGATATTTGAGCATAAAAAGACATTTTTTCTTTAGCTAATATCAAAGCACTAAATGGTGACTGAAAAATAGTAATAAACACAGAAACTATAGCTAAATTAAAAATAAAATATGAAGCTTCTTTATATTCTAGATTAATGGATAGCAATCCATTCAAAATAAAATCTTTAGAAAAAAATAGGCTTAAACATACTATTATCCCTATCAATAAATGTAAAAATAAAATATTTGACCATACTTCATTTAATTTTTTTTGATCTTTATTACCGATATAGTAAGCTAAATACCTTTGACTTGATGAAATCATCGCGCCATTAATAAATGTGAATAAAGTAGCTATTCCAAATATTAAATTAAATAAACCATAATCTTCAACACCTAGTAGTCTAAGTACTTCTCGGACTGTAAATAAGCCAATTACACTTAATATTAGTGTACGAATGATTAGATATGAAGTATTTTTTAAAATTACAGTATTATTTGACATATTAATTCATTTTAGCTACATACCAATTTACTGCTTTCTTTATGCCTATACTTATTGTGTGACTTGGTTGATAATTTAGATTCAATTTAATTTTCTCAATACTAGCCTGAGAATGTCGAACATCACCAACACGAAAATCACGATATACAGGCTCTTTCGTATAAGTCACACCATTTTCATTTAACGCAGCTTTAATCGCATTAAACAAATCATTGAGTGTGGTACGATCTCCGACTGCTACATTATAAACCTGATTTTTAGCTTCATCATTTTGCGTAGTTGCTGCCAGAATATTGGCCTGCACTGTATTTTCAATAAAACAGAAATCACGGCTGGTTTCACCATCACCATTAATGAATACATCATCACCGGCAATCATGGCTGCGGTCCATTTCGGAATCACAGCAGCATAGGCACCATTCGGGTCTTGACGCTTGCCAAAGACATTAAAGTAACGTAAACCGATGGTTTTGAACCCATAAGTTCGGGCAAAGACTTCAGCATACAGTTCATTTACATATTTGGTGACTGCATATGGTGAAAGTGGCTTACCGATATTTTCTTCAACTTTTGGTAATGCCGGATGGTCACCATAAGTTGAACTGCTGGCAGCGTAAGTAAAGCTTTTGACGCGCGCATCACGTGCAGCAGTCAGCATATTTAAAAAGCCAGTAATATTGGCTGCATTGGTGGTAATCGGGTCAGCGATCGAACGTGGTACAGAACCTAAAGCAGCCTGATGCAAAACATAGTCCACCCCTGCACATGCTGTCTGGCAATCTTCAAAATTACGGATATCACCTTCATAAAACTTGAAGTTTGCCCACTGTTCAGGTTTGACCAGACTTTGCACTTCATCCAGATTATGCTGATGACCTGTGGCAAAATTGTCCAGACCCACCACATTTTGGTTCAGCTTTAACAGGGTTTCCAGTAAATTTGAGCCAATAAAGCCTGCTACACCGGTAATTAACCAGGTCTTAGGTGCTTGTTCTAATTGCTCACATACAGTTTGATATTGGCTCATGTTTATGGTCCCTAGAAATTACAGACGAAGGTCAGATTCAGATTGATCCAGTACATATTTCAGATCATATAAAATATGTATTGATTTACCCAGAGCACGTAATGCTTCGGCCCCCATGGCTTTAAACTGATCATGCGCAACAGCTAAAATAACTGCGTCATATTGACCTTCCTCAAGATTTGCGACTGGATTAATGCCATACTCATGTTGAGCTTCACTTGCATCCACCCACGGGTCATATACATCGGCAACAATATTGTATTCTTTCAGTTCATTCACAATATCAATAATTTTAGTATTACGAATATCCGGACAGTTTTCTTTAAAACTTAAGCCTAAAACCAGAACCTTAGCACCTTCGACCTGAATTTTCTTCTTGATCATCGCCTTGACTAGCTGGGTAACCACATAGGCACCCATGCCATCATTTAGACGGCGACCTGCCAGAATAATTTCAGGGTGATAACCAATAGATTGCGCTTTATGAGTTAAATAATAAGGGTCTACACCAATACAATGCCCACCTACCAAACCTGGACGGAATGGCAAGAAATTCCATTTGGTACCTGCAGCCTGTAATACTGCTTCAGTATCAATTCCCATTTTATTAAAAATCACTGCCAGCTCATTAATTAGAGCAATATTGACATCGCGTTGTGTATTTTCAATGACTTTTGCCGCTTCAGCTACTTTAATACTTGGTGCTTTATGCGTACCTGCTTCAATAATCAAATTATATACTTGATCAACGAACTCAGCGACTTCAGGAGTTGAGCCTGAGGTAATTTTTAATATATTGGTGACACGATGCAGCTTATCGCCCGGGTTAATTCGCTCAGGACTATAACCGGCAAAGAAGTCCTGATTGAACTTCAGGCCTGATACCTGCTCCAGAACCGGAATACAGGTCTCTTCAGTTGCCCCCGGATATACCGTAGACTCATAAACTATGACATCGCCATTTTTAAGCACTTTACCGATACTGGTCGAGGCTTTGACTAAAGGTGTTAAATCAGGCTGTTTATATTCATCAATCGGTGTGGGAACAGTGACAATAAAAAAATTACAATTTTTTAAATCTTCTAAATTAGCAGAATAGCTTAAATGAATAGCTTGTTTGAGTTCTTCTGGAGATACTTCTAATGTATGATCTTGGCCATTTCTAAGTTCATCAATTCGTTTTTGATAAATATCAAAACCTACTACTGGTACTTTTTTCCCAAATTCTACTGCAAGTGGTAAACCTACATAACCTAAACCAATCACCGCAATTTTTAAATCTGCAATAGATAGCATGTCAACGCCTTATTTATACGTGCTTATAGAGAGAAAATCTTCCGGCACGAATAGTATCAGAAAACAATAAAACTTCTATTATGATTTATGCTCAAATAACTTAAAATATAAAGTAATGTATATTTTTTGTGAAAATTTGGTGTTTTATTTATTATAATTATTGTCTGTTATAAACTTGACTTTTTCCCTTTAAAAAAATTGGTAATAAGTTACAAATTGTTATGTATATAACTGGTAACTTCGGTAGAATAACTCCAATTTGAATGAATCTAAAAATTAATATTATTTAGGAAAGCCTGTGCGACACTTTCGATTAGCTGTTTTATTGGCAGGTGGTATCACCACTACAGGGTGTGCAATCACCTCTGGTCTACAAACAAATGACTTACCTAGTGAGGGTGTTTATCAAACTGATCTCGGCACTACAGTAAATGTCATTAAGCTAGATCAAGAATCAATTATGGCTGCTCAACCAGCTATACAGAATATTCAACAAGAATATGCTCATCTTTTTAGTACGCCACACCACAGTTATCACTTGAGCTCAGGTGATGTATTATCTATATATTTATGGGCTTATCCGGAGCTTAGTTCTCCTGGGGGCATTAGTAGTGATCAATCTGCTCAAGCAAATGGTTTTCAAATTGATTCGGAAGGTTATATTCATTTCCCTATCATAGGCCGTTATCAAGCAGCTGGTAAATCACTGAAACAAGTCACTCGTGAATTACGCAATCAGCTGTCGCGTTATCTAAAAAATCCAGACGTAATAGTACGTATAGTATCATATCAAGGACAGCGTTACTCTGTTCAAGGAAATGTTATTAAAAGTGGTCAATTCTATTTAAGTGATCAACCTGTTAGTGTTTATACTGCCTTAGGGATGGCGGGTGGTATTAATACCCAACAAGGCGATAATACGTCTATTACATTGGTTCGCCAGGGACGCTCATATAATTTAAATACAGTAGAATTAGAAAAAGCTGGATTCTCTCTACATAATTTATTAATACAGCCTAATGACACCTTATATGTCAATAATCGTGAGAATCAAAAAATTTACGTTATGGGTGAGTCAGGTAAAAACCAGTCCCTACCTATACGTGACCAAGGTATGAGTCTTAGCGATGTAATTGGGGAAAGCTTGGGATTAAATCCACTTTCTGCTAGTCGCAGTAAAATCTATGTAGTACGAAGTAATGTAAATTCTCCAATGACAGAAATATATCATATGGATCTCAGTAATATTGGGGACTTTGGCCTAGCAAATCAGTTTAAAATGCGTAGCAATGATATTGTTTATGTAGATGCTTCAGGTCTTGCACGCTGGCAACGTGTAGTTAACCAGGTTATTCCTTTCTCAAATGCATTGTATAATTTAGATCGTTTGGGGAACTAATGAAAATTAACAATATTTTAGTGGTCTGTATTGGTAATATTTGTCGTAGCCCAATGGCAGAATATTTTTTAAAACAGGAATATCCTCATTTAAATATTGAATCTGCAGGTATTTCTGGTTTAATTGGTCATGCAGCTGATGAAAAAGCGAGTCTATGTATGGAACGCTTTGGAATTGATATGAGTTCTCATGTTGCAAAAAAACTGAATGCAGAGCTCATTAAAAAAGCCGACCTGATATTAGTTATGACCCAGAATCAGCAAAAACATATAGAACAAACCTGGCCTTTTACTAAAGGTAAAACCTTTAGACTGGGACATTGGCAAAGTAAAAATATTGCCGATCCTTATCAGCATGATCAAACAGTCTTTGATGAAACTTGTAGATTAATTCAAGACTGTATTACTGACTGGAAAAAATATATTTAAGTTTTTTAATATTTTCACTTTTTGATATTTAAATTATGAGCCAAACTGCCAATACCGAAGACACTATTGATTTAAAGGAATTATTTTTTTCCTTAATTGCTCAATGGAAACTGATCACGATCTGCATATTATTGAGTTTAATTGCAGCTTTATTATATCTACGGATCACTCCAGATACCTATAACGTAGATGCCTTGGTACAAGTAGAAGATAGTAAGGGAGCATCAGCAGCTTTATTAGGTGATCTTTCTAATATGATTGAGCAGAAATCTCCTGCTCAAGCTGAAATCGAGATTTTAAAATCGCGTCTTGTACTTGGCTCAGTGATTAACCAGTTAAACTTGGACCTTGTAATTTCTGGTACTGAAGATTCGATCTGGAATCGATTATTAAAAAATCATAACTATGATATTCAGTATTCAACAAAATCCGTACTCTTTAAAGATAATCAACAAAGTTTTGATGTAAGACTGTTTGATATTCCAAACTATTATAAAAACAAAAATCTTTTATTAAGTTTCGATCATAATAAATATAATTTAACTGATGCAGCAACAAATGATATTATATTTACTGCTCCTTTAAACCAAACCAGTCAAATTCAATCAAGATATGGTCTTTGGAAAGTCGCCATTTATAGCAAAGATCCCTTAGATTCTACTTATAATATTAAAAAGCTGACTTTACCTGCAGCAGTGCAACGCATACTTAATAATTATTCAGTGGCTGAAAAAGGTAAAATGACGGGTGTACTTGGATTAAATTATCAGGGCCAGGACAAACAGCATATTACTCAAGTATTGAATGCCATCTTAACAGCCTATAGTCAGCAAAATATTGAACGTCGTTCAGCTGAATCTGCCCAAACATTGAAGTTTCTAGATGAACAACTCCCTGAGTTGAGCCAGCAGCTAGATCAGGTAGAACGTGAATTTAACCAGTTCCGTCAGCAATATAATACTGTGGACTTAACTAAAGAATCAGAATTGTATTTGACTCAAAGTATCGCTCTAGAAACACAAAAAGCCGAACTTGAACTTAAAGTTGCTGAAGCTTCTGCACGTTATACTGAAGAACATCCAGTAATGGAACAAATGAATGCTCAACTCGGTGCAATTAATAGCAAAATTGCAACATTGAGTAATACTTTAAAGCAGCTTCCTGATTTACAGCGCCGTTACTTACAACTCTATCGTGAGGTTGAAGTTAAACAACAGCTATATACGGGATTACTTAATACTTATCAGCAGCTTCGCATTGCTAAAGCCGGTGAAATTGGCAATGTGCGTATTGTTGATACTGCCGTAGAACCTATTCAACCAGTTAAGCCAAAGAAATTACAAATTATAATTCTATCCATTTTCTTAGGCGGTTTTTTAGGAACACTACTTGCTTTATTACGCAATATGATGCGTTCAGGAATCAAAGATTCAGCACAAATTGAAAGAGAGTTAGATCTGCCTGTATATGCAACAGTTCCTCGATCTCCCCTCCAAGAAAGTCGCGTCAATTTGCTGAAAAAGAAAAAGAGTATTCCTATTCTTGCGGTTAAAGATAGTAGTGATATTGCAATTGAAAGCTTACGCAGTATGCGTACTGCAATCCATTTTGCTTTGAGTAATGCCAAAAATAATATTATTGCACTTTCGGGTCCAGCTCCTGAAATCGGTAAATCATTTATTACTACCAACCTAGCAACTATTTTAGCCCAAGGCGGAAGCCGCGTATTAGTGATTGATGGCGATTTACGTCGCGGTTATTTAAATAAATATTTTAATAAAGAAGTACAACCAGGTTTATCCGAACTATTAAATCATCAAAATAGTTATGAAGATGTAGTTCAAAGCTCACAGGTTGATAATTTATTCTTTGTTACTCGAGGTAAAAGTCCAGTAAACCCATCTGAATTACTCAGTACAGATAAGTTCAAAGTTTTTCTTGAACAAGCTTCTGCTAATTTCGATTACGTATTAATTGATACTCCGCCGATATTAGCCGTAACCGATGGTATCATCATTGCACAATATGCTGGTGTGAATCTATTAATTGCACGTCATGGTAAAACACAAATTAAAGAGCTTGAGATTACTGTCACTCGTTTTGAACAGGCTAATGTGAAAGTTAATGGTGTTATTCTGAATGATGTACAAAAAGGGCCAGGTAATGGTTATGGTTATGGTTATGGGTACGGATATAACTATGCGTATGCTTATAAGGCTTCAAAAGATGGTGATTAAGATAAATTTAATTCATAGCAATTAAATTTATCCTAAATATAAAGATAACTTCATTGTTATCATAAAGCTTCAAACTAAGTTAGAGTAATCAAATTAGTTTGAAGCTTTTTTATATTTATATCACTATGAAATGGCTTTGTTGCACAAAGATTTGAAATGCAAAGCGCCCCTAATTGAGCCAAATTTAAGGCGTAATTTGGGTAAGTGGTCGACCTAATTCCGTAAATCGGTTGAGGACTGCTACACGTGCATGAATTTCATTCACCTGACTAGGAAAGCTTCTTGCCATTAATTTATCGCCTAATAATTTGATGCAATGCATCTTGGTTTCCACCAAACTGCGGCGATGATAGCCTGACCATTTTTTCCATAATGTCCTGCCTAAACGTTTAACTGTTCGAAGTAATTCATTTCGCTCTAGCGAGCTACTCTTTCTATCTTTCCATGGTTTCGCATTTTTTCTAGGTGGAATCACCGCATGTGCTTGCCGATCTGCAATGACCTGACGGCATTGCTTGGTGTCATAAGCTCCATCGGTATAAACAGAGTCAATCTGCTCATCTTGTGGAATCTGATTAAGTAAATCACCAAGCACCTGTGAATCACTGACATTATTGGTTGTGAGCTGAATAGCGCGTATTTGTAGGGTTTTGGCATCTATACCAATATGTAGTTTACGCCATTGGCGACGATATTCAGCTCCATGTTTCTTGCGTTTCCATTCGCCCTCACCTAGAAACTTCATGCCTGTAGAGTCTACAAGTAGATGCAGCCCCTCGCTACTTTTTTGGTAGCTGATTGCAATATCAATATGCTTTTGTCTTCTACAAAGCGTACTGTAATCTGGTGCGGTCCAATTTAATCCGCAAAGTTCAATCAGACTTTGCACAAAGCCAGTGACCATACGTAAAGATAGACCGAATAAGGATTTAATCATTAAGCAGCATTGGATAGCTGCGTCGGAGTAGGTTTGATTTCGCCCTTGTTTGCCTTTTGATGGAGCATACCATTGCGTAGCAGGATCAAACCAAATGGCAATATTTCCGCGACTCATGAGTACTCGGTTATATGCGGGCCAATTGGTTGTGCGGTAGATTTTATGTGTAGGCTTCTTCATTTGAAAATTATATCGCTGAAAAAGCCTTTACAGATAGGTTTGTGCAACAAAGCCGATATTAAATATAACTAGTAAAAGCATCTAATAATAAGATTAATATATTTCAACCAGAAATAATTAAAAAAATAATAAACCTTTATTAAAATAAAAGGAATCTTCTAAAAAATAATTAGGAGAAGTTAAAAATATTTTTTAGTAATAATGAACTTTATTAAATTATTTCACTTCTTTTGCACGTAAAGGGTTTTCAGTGACCTCCTTTCTACAAAATCGTGCTGCACCAACTTCTTGATCTGGCGCATTAATTCCTTCTTGATTAAACATCACCTTAGCTGTTTTAAACATAATTTTAAAATCTAGCCAAATATTATTTTGCTCAACGTATTGAACATCTAAGTCAAATTTTTCTTCCCAAGATAAATTATTACGTCCACTGACTTGAGCAAGCCCTGTCATACCGGGTTTTACTTCATGTCTTCGCATTTGTTCAGCCGTATAATGTTCTAGAAATTCTTTCATTTGAGGTCTAGGACCTACAATACTCATATCCCCTTTTAAGACATTTATAAGCTGAGGCATTTCGTCCAAGCTGGTAGAACGTAGTTTTTGACCAAAGGGTGTAATTCGAAATTTATCTGGTAAAGGATTACCTTCTTTATCAAATGCATTTCTCATAGAACGAAACTTAATCATTTTAAAGAGCTTTCCATTTTTACCAGGTCGTTCTTGATAAAAGAAAATTGGTGAGCCTAGATTTCTACGTACTTTATAAGCAATGACGATAAAAACAGGCAATAATATAAATATAGCAGTAAGAGAAATAATAATATCGATTAATCGCTTAGCAACTTTTATATCATTCCTAAAAAGGTCAGTACTAGAATATAGATGAGGATAAGATGTTAAAGAATTTTTTAAAATTAGATCTTTCTTCCCTCGATAATACCAGGATTTTTTTTTCTCTAGCTTAGCCACTTTATTTATTCGTGGAGAAAATTGAATAATTTGGTTCTTATACCCTTCTTTTTCTACAAGGTTTTTTTTTAAGAAAATATTATCTTTTTCAATAAATAAAGATTTACGTGTTGTAATAGAGTTTTTCACAAAGTTTTCGATCTTATTTTTTTCTTGTTGTAGATCCATTAATAAACACCTCACTATGTCTATCTACGCATCATATCAATTGTATTTTTATTAAAGTAGAGAGACTATTGTTAGCCAATTTTATATTTTAGTTTTTTAGAAATATTATTATTATTTTTATTAAAATATATATTTAACTAAAATTAATTAAATTTCACTTAATAATAAAATTAAATTTATATTTTTTTGTATAAATATTAATTACTTACACCAAATTAAAGTAAATAATTTATAATTACAATAGATCAGTTGATAATGAAATATATTTTATTATTAAGAGAAATAATTTTTTTAAAATATAGCAAATCTCACACTAAATAAAATGTGACAAAATGTAATATATAAATAATTAGTGAGCGCTATATCACAATAGAATTCCATTTTAATTTTATAATTTAATATATTTCTAATTAATTATATAACCAAGATAACGTTATTTTTATTCTATTGAGGCAGTCTTAAATATATAAAACCAGATAAGATATAAAATTTAAGAAAATTAGAAATCCACCTCTGTCTAATAATGAGGTGGAGTAATTCTAGTTCAGATTAGGTGATCATAAATCTATACTATAATAATCATGCACAATACCACGTGCACCAAATCTTTCTTTTTGATCAATCAATCCAATGTTTAAGTATTTCCCTTCATTTTCATTAGAAGTACCGAAATCAAATATTTTGGCATTTTTCTTACTTTTTTCTATTAAATGATCAATGAGATAATCTAATACCTTTTTCTCCCTACCTTTATCATTGCTAGCCAAATATTGAGTATGAACTACTCTTTCAGTTTCAAAAGTCACTGCTCCTGCCACAATATTTCCATCAAGACAACATTTATATGCTTTTATATTATTAGGGAAACGACTTTTTAATAAATCTATTTCATCTTCATTATGTACAGGTTGTTGGTTATGATGCTGACGCAGTACTTCCCGGATTACTCCCCAAACCATACTAGGCTGTTCTACCTCCTCACAGCTAACCCCATTTTTTTTGAGCTTATTGACTGATCTTCTTTTACTTTCTGAGTATGAATATTCTTCATTTAAATCAATAGAAACACTAATATCTCGTCGGTAAAGCTTGGCATCATTTCGAAATAAAGCATACAAGTCTTCTTGAGCAGGATAATTATGATAAATAACAGGAATGCATTTATATATAATCTTATCAATATTTTTTTGTTTTAAATAAATTTTTAATAAATTAAATAATTCTAGCATGTCAGCGGCATGAATATCTCTATTAATTAAAAAACCGCCAAAAGTTAAACCTTGATGACTATAAAAAATATTATCTTTAATATTTCCAGGCAATAAGGCTACAATTTTCCCTTTTTCATTTTTAAATATCAATGAGAAATCCTCAAATCGATCAGCATGATATTCCATAAAATCACGATTAAACATAAAATGATAATTTTTACATTTTAATAAAAATTCATTCCATATTATTTTATCTGAAGTTTCATATTTATGTATTTGAAAACCTAAGTCTTCTTTCATTATAGTACCCATATCTATATCCTAGTTATTATTTTTAAATCAAATATAATTTTTCTATTTATTAAAAAAATACTATTACTTTTTTTAAAGCCCATTAATGCCCATCATTTGTAATAGTCTATGGTTTATATGATCCGCATTAAAATTCTTTCTAGCATAGAGAAATCCTTGATAGCCCATTTTATTTATTTGTTCAGGATGTTCTATAAAATAAGTCATTTTCTCTACCAATGCAGCCACATCCCATTTAGGAATTAGGAAACCTGTCAACCCATCGACTACAGTCTCATTGCAGCCTGGAACATCAGTAGTGATGACTGGACGTCCTACAGCCATTGCTTCTTGTGTACTACGGGGCACCCCCTCTCGATAATAAGACGGCAATACAAAAACCGCGCTATTACGTAGCCTTTGATCTACATCAGTCACAAAACCATTATATTCGATAATACCTGTTTGTATTAGCTGATCTAATTCAGCTTGCTTTAAGCCAGTTGGATTTTCAGGATCTAATCCACCAATAATTTTAAACACAACTTCAGGATATTTTCTTTTTACTATTCTTGCTGCTTCTATATATTCAAATATTCCCTTTTCAGCGATCAATCTGGCTATAAATATAAATGATATATTTTCCTGATTATTCCATTTTGTATAAGCATAATCTTGTAAATTAAGACCAATTGGTCCCAAGACTTCGATCGCATTTTTTTTATGTGGCAAATTATAATGATGGACTAAATCCTTAGGATCATCATGATTTAAAAAAATAATTTTATCTAGATATGGAAATGCAAGCCGATATAGTGACACCTGCACAAAACGTATGAATTTAGCCTTTAAGCTTTGGCCATATTTATGAATAGTGAAAGGTGATCCTAGTCCTTCGATCATGCCATAAATATAAGGTACTTTAGTCTTATAGGCAGCTAGCGTTGCATAGATAACAGGCTTAGTTGAATAGGAGAATACGATATCAGGTTGAATTTCTTTTATTTTTTTAGCCAACTGATAAGTTGAACGTAGATCAGCCAAGGGATTCAATCCTCCTCGACTAAGCTGATATGTCACTAAGGTGACTCCTAAATCTTGAATTTTGGCCAACCATTCATTTGTATATTCAGATACAAAGGCATAAACATGATAATTCTGTGCCAGACAAGACAAAATAAAATCTTTGCGAAAACCGTAAAGATTAGAGGCAGTCGTTCCAATGATGATAATTTTTTTAGAGATCATGGCTTTATACGCTCTATGAGTTCTAATTGTGCAGCATAAAAATTTTTATCAGAGTCAGAGACTGATGTAACTCTACGCTTATGTAGTATCTGCATTAAGTTCAAAAAATTTAGTACTTTTACAATAATTTTTTTAATTTCAAACTTTAAAACAATCTTATTTTTTTCAAGATCGGAAATAGTACTATTATAATATTTATTGATTACTCCGATCTGGGTATTATAACCACGGATCATTTTTTCTTTTTTTACATTTTCAACTTCTCTATAAAAATATAAAGGTTCCTGTAAAACGACGTAATTAAAATCATTTTTTATCGCAGCTGAAAGCCATAGTTCATAATCTTCAGCTAAGCAATTATCGACTTGGTACGGGTTTCTTTTACACCACTCCTTTCGGGCAAGTAATGAAGGATGCAGTATATTAGTAACACCTTGCAAAATTTCTTTGGGTTGCATTTGATGATTAGAATAGATTCTCTTTCCTAAAATTTCATTCTTGTCTCCAATTGAATATAAGCTGGTGACTACGACATCAATATCTGGATTTTCATTTAGTACTTTAATCTGTTTTTCAAGACGATCGACTGCCATTAAATCATCGGCATCCATACGTGCAATAAAATCATACTTTGCTTCATTGATAATCTGATTTAAGCGGTAGGGTAATCTTCTATTATGCCCATCAGCTATGATACGGATTCTCGGATCATTAAATGAGCGGGCAATCTCTAAAGATCGGTCTGTTGACCCATCATCTACCAGAATTAATTCCCAATTTTGAAAAGTTTGCGCTAATACCGATTTAATGGCATCTTCTAAATATTTTTCAGCATTAAAAAATGGTATTCCTATAGAAATATACATATTTATTCTTCCTTATTATTATTTGAAAATAGTAAAAAAGCGGCCAATAAAAACCAAAAAATCAGTGTTCTTGCGCTATAAGTTGTAAACCCATATAGCATCGGCCCCAAGAATATCAACTTGTTTGAAAATGATAATTTTTTAAATATTTGATATAAAAAGATTAAAAATAAAGAGATGCCGACGATCCCATAATAAAAAAGGATACCTAACCAGGTTGAATGAATTTCGTTTCCTTTCGGATTATATAACCAGTGTGCACCTTGGCCAGCACCAAAAATTAAATATTGAGGATATTCAAGGAAGTTAAAAAGACCTCGTCCTTCCGCCTGGCTGTCTTTTTGATCTAGGGCTTCGACAAAACGCAGAACAACACTATCAAAAGCTCCTAAATGATATAAAAAGTAACTGAGGGTACTAAAAATGACTAATATTCCAAAAAATACAAATATTCTTTTATTCAGATCTCCTTTTTGACTAAATATAAATCCTAAAGTCAGCATTAAGAAGCCAATTGAAGCAGATCTTGACATGGTCAAAAGAATTAAGAATAAAGCTAAAAAATAAACGATTATCTTTTTTAAATTACTTTCAGAAATATATAAAAAGATAGCACAGGTAGTTAAAACCCAAAATGCCATCTGATTGGGATCATTAAAAAGACCATTATATCGTGGTTCAAAATTGTAACGACCTAATCCACTTGCCCAGATCGCAATTTCTATTACATAGGAAAATGGAATAAGAAACAGTATTTTTTCATAAAAAAAGTTAACTTGAGAGGAACTCAAATTCATTAATAATAAAAAAAACAACAAGTTAAAGATCCAGTAAATGGTAGAAACCATATAACTAGGATCTAGAACGATCAAATACCAAGCAAAATTTACACAAACTGTATATGCGACAAAGATTAAGGCTACACTTGAGTATTCGATGGTTATTTTTGAGCTACGGCTGAATAATAAAAATATAGCCGCCATAATAAAAAGGTGACTAAATTGTGGAACCCCACTAGACCAAAAATAAAACTGAGATAAGAAAAATGACAGCAAGACAAAGTATATAACCACTTTATCTTTTAAATTAATATCATCTAAAAAAATAATGTTATTTTTTGAATTACTTTCATTTAAAATAATCATTATCCATTCCTTTTATTATTATCTAATGCCTAGAATCAGCAAAAGAAATGATTAATATTTTTATATTACTAACTAAATTATTTGATTAAATATAGTTAAAATATAATTATTTATATAAAATTTTTTAATTATTAAAAATCTTTTTTAATTAATAACCAATAAAAAAATCTAAAAAAATCATATGTTAAAATTTCTGAAGGATACTCTTGTAAAATTTTTATCATCTTTTCTAATGATTTCTTTTTAGATAATAGCCCAAGCTCAAATGCATTAATCCATAAAGCTCTTTTTTTTGCTTTATTAAATAAAATATGATGTTGATATTCACTTAGAATCATCATTCTTGAATCGTGCATAAGATTCGTTTGCTTATGCATATTATTGTCATGCAACCTATATTTTGCAAAAAGCACAGGAAGATAGCATAACTCCCCTGCTTGCGCTAAAAGTAGCCACATATACCAGTCTTCTATTTGTACTTCTGGATTGTAGCCACCTATTTTTTTTAAAGCTTGAGTACGAATAAGTTGTGTAGTAGCCGGCAAATCATGTTCTAACAATAAAATCTGGTCGAAGGTATAACTTTTTCTTTTTTTAACTCTATTTTTCACAAGATTAGAATTATTATCAATAATTGATACTCCTCCAAATACAGCTATACAGTTCTTATTCTGGCTTAGAAATTTGGTTTGTATTTTTATTTTATCTTTTAAGATTATATCATCAGAAGCAAGGGAGGAAAAATATTCCCCCTGTGCCCATTCTAATGCTTCATTTAGAGTTGCGCTTAAGCCCTTATTCGGACGATGTCTAAACTCAAATCGGGTAAACCGTTTTTCACATAATGGAATTAATTCTTGTATTTTTTCTACTGAAGCATCTGTAGATCCATCATCAATAATAATTAACTCAATATTCTGATAAGACTGGTCAATGACACTCTTGATGCTATCACGTATAAACCTTTCATGATTATAACTTGGTATAACTATAGAGACTAAGGGTTGTTCACTTATCATCATATTATTCCCTCTTTATTTTAATTGTTTAAATATAAATAAACTGATTACGATCCAATACAGCCCATAATTTATGAGATGGGCAATAGAAACACCTTCGAAACCAAATACTTGAGTACATATATAAGTTAAAGCAATGAGTGACACTGTAAATATAATCTCTGTACAAATATAGAGTTTAGTCATTGCTTTGCTGAGCATTAAATAAGCCAGTATCCAGCTTCCTATCTTCAAGGCATCTCCCATCATTTGCCAAAGAAATAAATCCTGCATGGGGGCAAAAGATGGACTAAATAATAAGTTGATAATCCAATCACGTAGTATGAAAACACAAATTCCACCTACAACAGCAAGTGGAAAAATAAACTTATAGCCTAAATAGACCTCTTTCTTAATTTCATCAATTGCATTTAGTTCTGATAAGCGCGGCAAGTAATACACACCTAATGTAGTGGTTACGAGCAAAAGATATACTGTGCTTAGACGGATCATCGCCTCCCAATAGCCCGCATAAGCCAGGCTAAATTCTTGGGTTAAGTAAGCCCGAATTAACATTTGCGATAGCGGCACACAAATCGCACTGACTAATGCCATAAGAATAAATGAGGCAAATTTTTTGGTAATTCCTAGGTCTATTTTTCCTAATAGTGAAGAAAACTCAAACCAGTCTGCTCTATGACAGAGTATTAATGTCACTATAAATGCAATCGATTGATAAATGGATAATGCAATTAAAGCCCCATATAACTGCAGCTTGATTGCCAAAATACCAGTGATCACAAGTGCAAATAAACTACCGGCAATATTTGCAAGCACCAGCTTTAAGATTTCTTTTTTCCCATTCAATATGGCTAAAAATAGCGTATTGAAATTGAAAAATATTAAAAAAATAGCAAACCATATAAAAATCGTTTGGTATTTAAGTGATTGAAATATATATAATGCCAGTTGCTTTTGAAAAATAAGTATGAGAATCGCGAAAACGAAACTAAATAGAAAAACAATACTCCCTGCTGTTTTCCAGACTGCACGTTGTTTAGTCTCATCTTCATGATATTCAGCCGTATATTTAACTACTGCGGTATTAATGGCACTACCAGCAAAGGTCGTCACCATTTGAATAAAATTCTGGAATTGGCCGATCGCTGCATATCCAGTGGGTCCTAGATATACAGCCAGAATTTTATTTAGTACAAACATGGTGATGGTTTTAATCAAAACGGCTACACCATTCAGTACACTGGTCCTAAATAGATTCATCTATGCCTGAAAACCATTACATAACTGAACAACCTGCTTTGCTTCATCCATAGATAAAGTGGGTCCAATCGGTAAGCTTAGGACCTCAGCATGAATCTGTTCTGAAACTGGAAAACTTAAACCATTCCATTCCTGATAAGCCTGCTGCTGATGAGGCGGAATTGGATAATGAATGAGTGTCTGTACTCCGTTTTCTGCTAAATATTGTTGTAATTTTTCCCGATATTTTGTTCTGATCACAAATAAATGCCAGACATGTTGTGCATATGTCTCAGTGTCTATATTTTTGCACGGGAGCTCAATTGCGGGATTATGAATTTCTTTTAAATACAGATCTGCAATATGCCGACGATGCTGATTCTCCTGATCTAAAAATTTAAGTTTCACATTCAGGATTGCAGCCTGAATTTCATCAAGACGACTATTTACACCCGGTACCAGATTTTTATATTTTTCATGTGAACCATAATTACGTATAGCTTTAAGCATCTGCGCTAACTCAGCATCGTTGGTGGTAATTGCTCCTCCATCACCGAGTGCGCCTAAGTTTTTACCAGGATAAAAACTGAAACCTGCAGCATTGCCCCAATTTCCTGCTTTTTGACCATTTATTTCAGCACCATGACTTTGGGCTGAATCTTCTAAAACCAGCAAGTTATATTTTTTGGCAATGGTCATAATTTCTGGCATTGCAGCGAGCTGTCCATATAAATGCACAGGCAAAATTACCTTTGTTTTTGGAGTTATGGCTGTCTCAATTTTCTTGGTATCAATATTAAAAGTCGTTATATCCGGTTCAACCAGTACCGGTTTCAGATTATTCTGTGAAATTGCTAAGATACTTGCAATATAGGTATTTGACGGGACAATGACCTCATCTCCTTCATTGAGTTTTCCTAATTCTTTCCATGCGCGTAGCGTTAAAATAAGCGCATCCAAGCCATTAGCAACACCTATGGCATATCGTGTTCCACAATAATTTGCAAAATTATGCTCAAATTCTTCTAATTCTTTGCCACAGATATACCAACCAGAGTCGATTACCTGAGTGCAAGCTGCAATCAGTTGATCACGGTATTGAGTATTTATCGCTTTCAGATCAAGAAAAGGAATCATTTTTATCAATCTCATATAAAAATTTATATTTATTTTTTAATCTCATATTAATTAAAATTAATATACCTATAGTATTTAAATACAATCCTATTTATTTAGTTCGTAACCTTTAGATTTAAATCTTGGCTCCAATAAAAATTGTTTTACTTTCTTATTTAGCGGTTTTTCAATAAATCTATACATTATAAAGCTAGCGATTAGAGTGACAATAAATATAAAAAATGAAAACAGCATTAAGTCCATATTCAATGAAAATATTTTTCTTATATAATTTAAAATTTGTATTTCCAAAACATGCAGCAAGTAAAAAGAAAAACTAATTTCCCCTGCTAACACCATGTATTTATTTGACAAAAATTGGGTAATTATACTTTTCTTCTGAGCAACATGAGACAGTGCAAAAATTAAAATAATTGCTGCCATAGGCAACCAATAGTAAATTGAATACCTGTAACTTATATCTATTTTATTATGAAATACAAAGAATAAAATAAAAAGTAAAATAGCTCCTAATTCAAATATAACTACAGGTTGCTTAATTTTGGAATAGCCCACTTTTAATTTTTCAAAAATATCAAACAGGATAATACCCAACAAAAAGTCAGAAAAACGCACATATGGTGAAATATATAACCAATAGTGATCCTGATTTTTATCAAGCTGAATATTTAGAATCAAAATACCTATAAGATAGAATATAAAAATATAACTTCTGATTTTTTCAGAAATCAAAAATGCAAATGGAAACAGCAGGTAGAAGAACATTTCATCCGAGATGCTCCAGGAAGGAGAATTCAATGAGAAATGGATCTCTTCTGAAGTAAAAAAGCTTTGTATCAGAAAAACATGCTGTATTAAATATTCCCAACCCTTGCCAGACTGAGCAAAAGTTAATAAAAATACCAGTGCTGTTGTGGCAATATGTACGGGATATATTCTGGCTAAACGAGAAATATAAAATTCTCTTTTCGAAATATTTCCGATTAAAAACTTTTCTTTATAATTGTAGGCTAAGATAAATCCACTCAAAATGAAGAAAAAGCTGACCCCTAAAAAGCCTTCGTCAAAAATACCATTAAAAATATTGGCATAATTGGTTTCTTTTAGAAAAGCCAAATGACTCAGAAAAACAAAAAGTGCGAAAAACATACGCAATGATGTAAGCGGCTTAATCACGTCATATATCTCCTTAATATTTATTATTATTTTTACAATTCTATCTTCTGAAGCTTCTTCTTTTGCAAGGCCTTCATTCTAATGAATTAATTTTATTATTTAGTGATCTGCTCAATCAAAGTCTGATCTACTTCTTTTAGGAACTGGTCGTAATTACGAATGTAATCACTTTCATCATAGTAATCACTTGCCAGTACCAATAGGATGCAATCTTCTGAAAAATCATGCATCTCATGCCAAACCATAGGTGGGATCAATAATCCCTTATTAGATTGAGCAATTAAAACTTCCTGTTTTTCTCTGCCATTATCCATCAGCATTTTACAGCTACCTTGAATTCCAAAAGCAATCTGTCGAAGTTGCTTGTGTGCATGGAATCCGCGTGGAACATCAGGTTGAGCGCCAGCAATATAATAAAGTCGCTGTATACTGAAGGGTATATTCCGATTGGCTTCTGCGACGACCAGACTGCCGCGGTGATCTCCCAGGTTAGGTAATTCAATCCACTTAATTAAGTTCATGCTCATTACCCCACCAAAGAAATCAGATATTGGCCGTAGCCATTCTTATGCATGGTGTGGCCAATCGCTAAAACTTGCTCTTTACTCAACCAGCCATTGTTCAAGGCGATTTCTTCTAGACAAGCAACTTTATAACCTTGACGTCTTTCCAGGGTTTCAACAAATTGAGCCGCTTCAAGCAAACTACCCTGGGTACCTGTATCTAACCAGGCAAATCCACGTCCCAGAAGTTCAACATTTAGGTCACCACGTTCCAGATAAGCCTGGTTAATTGAGGTAATTTCCAGCTCACCCCGTTCTGAGGGTTTGACCTGTTTGGCAATCTGGATGACATCATTGTCATAAAAATATAAACCTGTCACCGCAAAGTTAGATTTTGGATTTTGGGGCTTTTCTTCAATTGAAATTACCCGTTGCTGTTCATCGAACTCTACGACACCAAAGCGTTCAGGATCTTTCACCTGATAGCCAAATACTGTTGCACCTTTTTGTCGTGCTGCGGCCTGACGTAACATCGGTGTAAAACCTTGGCCATAAAAAATATTATCGCCTAGTACCAGACATACATTGCTTTGACCGATAAATTTTTCACCCAGGATAAAGGCTTGTGCCAGACCATCAGGACGAGGCTGGATCGCATAACTCAGCTCCATGCCAAATTGCGAACCATCCCCTAATAAGCGCTTAAACCCCTCAATATCTTCTGGTGTACTAATCACTAGGACTTCACGAATACCGGCCAACATTAATACAGATAAGGGGTAATAAACCATTGGTTTGTCATAAATTGGAAGTAACTGCTTTGAAATTCCTTTGGTAATAGGATGCAAACGCGTACCTGAACCGCCCGCCAAGATAATCCCTTTTGTCGTTCTTAACATTATACTGCCTCCCCTAAACGTTCACGCTGATAAGAACCATCCTGAACACGCTGACACCATTCCAGATTATTCAGATACCATTGCACCGTTTTCCGGATACCTGTTTCAAAGGACTCTTGTGGCTTCCAACCCAGTTCGCGCTCGATTTTTGAAGCATCAATCGCATAACGTAAATCATGACCTGGCCGATCGTTAACAAAAGTAATGAGGCTTGTATAAGTTTTTCCCTCCAGACGAGGCTTGAGCTCATCCAGAATTTTGCAGATGGTTTTAACCACCTCAATATTCTGTTTTTCATTATGCCCCCCGATATTGTAGGTTTCTCCCACGATGCCTTCGGTTGCAACCTGATATAAAGCACGCGCATGATCTTCTACAAAAAGCCAGTCCCGGATCTGTTGACCATTGCCATAAACCGGCAATGACTTACCATCCAGGGCATTTAAGATCATTAAAGGAATCAATTTTTCAGGAAAGTGATAAGGACCATAATTATTTGAACAGTTCGTGATTACGACTGGCAAACCGTAGGTTCTATGCCAAGCCCGAACCAAATGATCCGAACTGGCTTTACTTGCTGAATAAGGTGAGCTTGGTAAATAAGGCGTAGTTTCAGTAAATAAGTCTGTTGTACCTTCTAAGTCTCCATATACTTCATCCGTTGAAATATGATGGAACTTGAATCTAGACTTTTTAATCGTAGATAGATTTTGCCAATACTTTCGTGCTACTTCCAATAAGGTGTAAGTTCCCACAATGTTTGTATTAATAAATTCTGCCGGACCATCAATCGAACGGTCCACATGAGACTCTGCAGCCAGATGCATAACGATATCTGGCTGAAACTCTAAAAATAATCGGGTTAAAGATACATGGTCGCAAATATCAGTTTGCGTAAATTGATAACGAGGATGATCCGATACAGAAATAAGTGACTCCAGATTACCTGCATAAGTTAACTTATCAACATTTAATACATGATGTTCAGTCTCGTTAATGAGATGCCGAATGACGGCAGATCCAATAAAACCGGCCCCACCGGTTACCAATATATTCATCACCATTTTGATTATCCTTTAATATTTTTTATTTTACTTTTCACAAATTATTTTTAATGTATTGGTGCCGTCTAGGCACGTCTGTTTTTATTGATTTGTCTATAAGATATATTAATTTTATTACACAAACTACCCATAGAACAGCTAATCATCAAATGTAGTTACATTTTACAAATCCGGATAATGTTTTTTAAACTTAATCCATCTTATATAGGCTTTTAGTTTTCAGATAATTTTCCACTAATATTAATTTAACAATCACCTAAACTAATTAAATATTATTTTAATTAACAACGGATTATTTTGATTAATATAAAAATAAAGTATCTTAAAATTCCTCAAAATATAATTGAATATTAAGAAAAATCAATGATCTAAAAAACCTCTAGATTAGATAAAAATTATATGAAAATACTTTTCTATATTAATTTCAGGGCTTAATTCCTTCTATCATTGAAGAATAGTACTTATTTAAAAAATAACAATTGGAAACAATTAATATTCTAATGCTATCTTAAGCAATTCACTATATCTCTATAGCTTATTTAATCACGGTTTCACGTCCATTTTCGTCAATCTTACAGTTAAATTTCAGCTCAAACTTGTTAAATTGACTTAAGAATAGCTATAGACAAGGTATGTGATCTATTATATTTTTTAGACGTTAATCACATAAACCGAATTCAAAAAAATTAATAATTATTAATAAATACCAATTCTGAACATATAAAAATAAAGGGGTTTCAAGTGAACTATAGACACCTTTTAGGTACTTTTACCTTAAGCCTATCTCTGGTTGGATGTGCAGCAACATCCGGCTTTCAAACGTATGATTTACCGACAGAAGGAATCTATCAAACTGAACTGGGAACTCCAGTCAATCTGGTGAAACTGACTCAGGATACATTACCTGTAGTACAGTCTGCGCAAACGCATAATCTCAGTCATTATGCTCCTCTATTTCAGACTGAGGTGCAGGATTACCGCTTGAATCCAGGAGATATTTTATCTTTCCAGTTATGGGCTTATCCTGAAATTAGTGCAGTTCCTACAGCTAGTGACAATAACAATGGTTATCAGATTGACCGGAATGGTTATATCCAGTTTCCATTTATCAATCGTTATAAAGCAGCCGGAAAAACCCTTCCACAAGTGAATCAGGAAGTACGACGTCTGTTAATTCCTTATTTGAATAATCCAGATGTGGTCGTGAGAGTGATTTCCTATCAGGGACAGCGTTATTCAGTAGTAGGGAATGTGAAATCAGCTGGACAATTTTATCTGACTGATCAGCCGGTAAGTGTGTATACGGCGCTGGGCCTGGCTGGCGGGATTAATGAGCAAGGTGATTCCACTTCAATCCAGCTCGTACGCCAAGGAGTGACCTATGATCTGAATACGATTGCTTTGGAAAAAGCGGGTTATTCCTTGCATAAGCTACTGATTCAACCCAATGACACGCTGTATATCAGTCCTCGGGAAAACCAGAAAATCTATGTCATGGGTGAAGCCGGCACCAATAAACCATTACCTATCCGTGATCAGGGCATGACACTCGCTGATGTACTGGGTGAAAGCGAAGGGATTAATCCATATTCTGCCAATCCGAGTCGAATTTATGTCTTGCGTGGCAATTCTGACAACAAGATGACTGAAATCTATCACTTAAGTCTAAAAAATCTGGGAGATTTTGGTCTGGCTAAACAGTTCAAGATGAATAGTAACGATATTGTCTATGTTGATGCTACTGGTCTGACCCGTTGGGAACGCGTAGTGAGCCAGATTCTTCCATTTTCATATGTCGCTGGTTCAGCTATACGATAGGTGAAAGTATGAAAATTAAAAATCTTTTAGCAATCTGTTTTGGACATGTTAATCATCAATTAGTGAATAAACATTTATTTATAAGATCTATCCGTACTTTCAGATTAAATCTATAAGGCTGGATCAACTAAATAATGACTGTTAGTACTAATAAAAACACTATTTTTAATTCCTCCATGGACTTCACCTGTAACTCCATGGTGCCCGAAAACCAGATATGAAACAGATTAGATGAAAGACAACATTATTCTGATCAGAATCAGAATGTCTGGTCTTTAGCGGACTCGACATACCCAGAGAGGATAAAAAACAGAATATTGAGAATCCTTTCTCGCAGGGCAGCAAGTCATTGATGCAGTCTTTTTTGAGTTAATTCAAAATGGCATCAGCGACTGGAAAAATCACTTTTAAACTTTTAGATAGTAAAATTATGAACAAAAATAACAATACCGATAATATGATTGACCTAAAAGGGGTGTTCTTTTCCCTGCTCGCGCAATGGAAGCTCATCCTGCTATGTGGTTTGCTCAGCCTGATTGTAGTGCTGCTTTACATACGTACCGCAGCAATTAACTATAAGGTTGATGCAATCGTCCAGGTCGAAGAAAGTAGAGGCTCATCAGCTGCTTTACTTGGCAGTCTGTCCAGCATTGTGAGTCAGATGTCTTCATCCAATGCCGAGATTGAGGTTTTAAAATCACGTACGATTCTCGAATCCGTAATTGACCGTTTAAATCTGGATCTGCATATTGCCAGCACTGAAGACTCTTTTATCAACCGTTTGATTCAAGGCAGAACTTCTCAAACTGAATATCAGACCGAAACTGTACGCTTTAAAGATGGTCAAAAAAGCTTCGATATCCGTCAGTTTGAAGTCCCTGTAGCCTATCTGGATAAAAATTTGCTGCTGAAATTTCAACAACAGAGCTTTAGCCTGATCAATCCACTGACCGAAGAAATCGTCTTTCAAGGCGCACTAAACCAGCCGGTTGAGGCTAAAGCTGCACAGGGCGACTGGAAAATTGCCATCTTTACTCAAGATAATCTTGATAACAGTTATCAGGTGAAAAAGCTCTCATTGCCTTCAGCGATCGATTCTATTCTCGCCAATTATACAATTACAGAAAAAGGTGATCTGAGCGGTGTTCTACAACTTCGCTATCAGGGTCAAGATAAACAGCACATTACTAAAGTCCTGAATACGATTTTAGCAGTTTACAGCCAGCATAATATTACACGCCGTTCAACAGATACTGCACGAACACTGGCTTTCCTGGATGAACAATTGCCGGATTTAAGGAAACAGCTTGATGATGCAGAGTTTGCCTTCAATCGCTTCCGCCAAAAATATAATACTGTGGATATCACCAGAGAATCAGAATTATATTTAAATCAGAGCGTCAATTTAGAATCACAAAGAGCCCTACTTGAACAGCGACAGGCGGAAATAGGTGCCAAGTATGCAGCTGCCCATCCAGCCATGCGTGAAATTACCGCCCAACTTCGCGTAGTGAATGGCAAGATTCGTGAATTGAATTCAACACTTAAAAATATTCCAGAGATTCAACGCCAGTATTTACAACTGTCTCGTGACGTCGAAGTGAAACAGCAACTGTATACCAATCTGGTAAATTCTTATCAGCAACTGCGTGTTGCTAAAGCGGGTGAAAGCGGTAATGTTCATATTATTGATACCGCACTTGAGCCAGTTGACCAGATTCAACAGAAACAGCCTCTGATTTTATTTTTAACCTTCTGCTTTGGTATTTTCCTGGGCATCCTGGTGGCATTGTTGCGTAACATGCTACGTTCTGGTGTGAAAGATAGCAGTCAGATCGAATACCAGCTGGATCTTCCAGTCTATGCCAATATCGCGCACTCTACTGTTCAGAAGCCCGGCCTGAAATTACTGAAAAAGAAAAAAATGCCTTTCTTATTGGCATTGAAACACAGTGATGATATGGCAGTTGAAAGCTTAAGAAGCATTCGTACAGCGAGCCACTTTGCTCTGACTCAGGCCAAAAACAATATCATGATGATTTCAGGTCCAGCACCAAAAGTTGGAAAATCTTTTGTTGCCAGCAATCTGGCCGTCATCATGGCAGAGAAAAATAAGCGTGTACTGATCATTGATGCAGACCTGCGCCGTGGTCATATACACAAATATTTTAATCTGGATAACCAGTATGGATTAACTGAATATCTGAATGAACACGTGTCTTTGGATAAAGTGGTACAAACCACCAATGTGCCGAACTTAAATGTCATTAGCTGTGGTGAAAATGCAACTAATCCAGCTGAGCTTCTGAATTCAGAACGCTTCCAGGAGTTGTTGCAAAAACTGATTCCACACTATGACCATATTATTATTGATACTCCACCGGTACTGGCTGTTACGGATGCGATCATTGTTTCCCGATACGTCGGACTTAATCTGGTTGTAGCACGCTATGCAAAAACCCAGATGAAGGAACTGGCACTTACAGTAAACCGCTTTAAACAGGCTGGCAGTACTGTCAATGGTCTGATCCTGAACGATATCCAGCGTTCAGCAGGTGGCAGCTATAGCTATGATTATACATATAGTTATAAGCCGAAAGCCAAAACCAGCTAATCTAATAGCTCCTAAAAAAAACCAGCAATCATTGCTGGTTTTTTCTTTTTTGAGTCGTACCAAATGCAGGTATTCACTTGCTAAAAAACCACCCGTTCTACAAGATTTCTTAAAATTTTCTGCTAAGATGGACTGAACCTCAACGATAACATTAGATTGGACAAATACATGAGTAAGGCCTTACCGATTGCCGTCGCTGTTCTTTTAGGCGGTGCCGCGCTAGTACCTGTTTACTATGCAACTCAAAACCCTGCTACTCAAACTACAAAAGCATCTAAAGATGCCTCTGCTGTCTCTAAAATCAGCTATGCACTCGGTTATGAAGTGGCGCATCAGACTCCTCCTGAGCTGGACATTAACAGTTTTGTGACCGGTGTACGTGAAGGACATGCGCGTTCTGCACCTGCCTATACGGAAGAAGAATTACAGGCAGCTTATGAGCAGTTCCAGAAAGAAATGCAACAAAAGCAGCTTGATAGTGCAAAACAGGCTCAAGCTTCAAGTGATACTTTCCTGACTGAAAATGCGAAAAAAGCAGGTATTAAAACAACTGCTTCCGGCTTACAGTACCAAGTCACGAAAGAAGGTACAGGTAAACAGCCAAAAGCCTCTTCAATTGTGAAAGTACATTACACTGGTAAACTGGTAGATGGCACTGTATTTGACAGTTCAGTAGAACGCGGTGAACCGATCGAGTTTCCATTAAATCAAGTCATTCCAGGCTGGACTGAAGGTCTGCAGCTGATGAAAGAAGGCGGTAAGGCAACTCTATATATTCCGTCAAATCTGGGTTATGGTGAACAGGGTGTCCCTGGTACGATTCCTCCGCATAGCACTTTGATTTTTGATGTGGAATTAATCGAAGTAAAATAATACAAATAGGGAGAGCGACCAGCTCTCCTTTATTTTTGAGAATTGATAATGAAAATACAAATCAGTTTAATGGTTTTGCTGCTCAGTTCAGGCAGCCTTTTTGCTAAAGAGATCAATAATACAAGTAGTGAAGCTGAGAAGATTGGTTACAGCTTTGGTTATCTGATGGGTCGCAGTAATGCAGACACTTTAAAGGATCTTGATTTAGATGCATTTAGCCAGGGCTTAAAGACAGCCGCTGCTGGACAAAAATCCAGTTTAAGCGATGAAGAAATGACCCAAGTGCTGACTCAGTATAAACGTCAAAGTGATGCCAAAGAACTGATTGTGCTGAAACAGAAAGCTGAAGAAAATGCCAAAGCTGGCAAAGCATTCTTGCAGGAAAATGCGAAAAAGCCAGGCGTTAAAACTACCAAATCTGGTCTGCAATACCTGGTACTGAAAGAAGGTAAAGGGAAATCACCAAGTGCTAACAGTAATGTCCGTGTGCATTATGAAGGTCGCCTGATTGATGGTACCGTTTTTGACAGTTCGATTGCCCGCCAGCAGCCAGTCGATTTCCGTACCACCCAAGTGATTACTGGCTGGACAGAAGGCTTACAGCTCATGAAAGTCGGTGCTAAATACCGCTTCTTTATCCCCGCTGATCTGGCCTATGGACAGATTGGTTCGGGAGATATCATTGAACCAAATAGTACCCTGATTTTTGATATCGAATTACTGGAAATTATTAAATAAAAATTCCTTTAATTGTAAAAGTTAAAAAGAGAGGCAAATTATTTGCCTCTCTTTTTTTGTACTGATGAGAAACGAATTAGTTGGCGGTTTTCATGTATATTCATAGCAGTTTTGCTATTTTATAGTGTAATCAAGATATTCAACAACAATAGAGGACTTCAGCATGGCAGCAATCAAGACCCGCGAAATTCAATATACTGCGCAGGATAGCAGCACTTTGATTGGTTATTTTGCCGCACCAGAAACTGATGCACCTGTAGCCGGTGTTATTGTGGCACCCGAATGGTGGGGCCGCAATGACTATACTGAACAGCGTGCCCGTGAGCTGGCGGAACATGGGTATGCCGCGCTGGCAATTGATATGTATGGTGACAAGAGAGTGACCACCAACTCTGATCAGGCCTATCAATGGATGATGCAGACTTTTGAAGATCCAGACACTATTGTGAACCGTGCAAAAGCTGCTTTAGATACTTTGGCGGCACAGGATGAAGTCAATCCGGAAAAACTGGCGGCAATTGGTTTCTGTTACGGCGGTAAAGTGGCTCTGGATCTGGCTCGCTCAAATGCACCGTTAAAAGCTGTGGCTACTTTCCATGCCAACCTGTCTCCTAAAGCACCTGCACAGAAAGGCCAGGTACAGGCAGAAATTCTGGTCCTACATGGCGAAAAGGACAGTATGGTGAGCCTGGATGATGTCGCCAGCTTTAAAGAAGAAATGCAGGCAGCTAAGGTCGAGCATAATATAATTGTATTTGAAAATGCCAAGCATGGATTTAGCAACCCGCTTGCGGATGAGCGCGCCAAGGCCAATGGTGTCGATCTGGGCTACAATGCTGAAGCAGAGAAACAAAGCTTGGCTGCCATGTATGAATTACTGGCACGACGACTCGCTTGATAACAGATAAATTGATCCGGCTCATGATCGAGCTGGGTCATACATGAAAAAAATAAATTCAATGAAAGGAGCCAATATCATGACTGAAAATAACTGCCCGTACTGTAATTTTGACGAATACGATATTCTGGCTAAAAATGATTTTGCTGTCGTGTTACCTGAACCGAACTCGCTGTCCAAAGGACATTATGTAGTTACTCCATTACGTCATGTGGCGTCATTTTTTGAAATCACAGATAAAGAGCGTAAGAGCATGATGTCCTTACTTGAACAAGCACGTAATGAATTACAGTTACGCTATCAGCCTTCCGGTTTTCATGTCGGGTTTAATGATGGTGAAGTATTTCAGGAAAAATCAGAACATTTACACATTCATATAATCCCACGTTATGAAGGCAAGGTATTAAAGCTGGATGCACGCTGGGGCATTGAAGAATAAGAATTTAATTTTTTTGCCGAGTGAATACTTTTCGAAGTGTTCACTTGTCCCTTCTATTTATTCATTTTACTCTTATTCAGTCTTGCTGTTTTAGCAGACTTTTCATCTTTTAGCTGAGGCTCTTCAGTTATACTAAGCCTCGTTTTCCAGTTTTTATATCTTCATGTTTGTATTTTCAGATGCCCTTTTAGAATGGTTTGATGTGCATGGCCGCCATGATTTGCCGTGGCAAGTGGCTGATGATCCCTATAAGGTCTGGGTCTCTGAAATCATGCTACAGCAGACTCAGGTCAAAACCGTACTGCAATATTTTGAGCGGTTTATTCAGCGTTTTCCGACAGTACAGGACCTCGGTACAGCTTCTTGGGATGAAGTCGCACCCTATTGGGCTGGGCTGGGCTATTATGCCCGTGCCCGCAATTTGCATAAGGCAGCCGGTATTGTAGCAAGGCAGGGACATTTCCCGACGAGCCTAGAAGAATGGATCGCCCTGCCCGGCATTGGCCGCTCAACCGCGGGAGCCTTAATGTCTTTGGGTTTACGTCAGTACGGCGTGATCATGGATGGTAATGTCAAACGGGTGCTGGCACGATTTTTTGCGATCGAAGATGATCTGTCTAAACCGGTTCATGAACGTGCCTTGTGGGAGCTTGCTGAACAGCTTTGCCCGGTTGAACGGAATCATGACTATACCCAGGCGATTATGGATCTCGGTGCGACCGTCTGTACTCCGAAAAAGCCTTTATGCCTGTATTGTCCAATGCAGCAACATTGCAAGGCACATCAACAGGGTCTGGAAAATGAATTGCCCTTTAAAAAAGCCAAAAAGCCGGTACCGGTCAAAGCAGCTCAAGTGCTGTTGATCCAGTCAGGTGATGAATGGCTATGGCAGCAACGTCCTAATAGTGGTCTTTGGGGCGGGCTTTGGTGTCTGCCAATTATTGAAGATACTTATGAGTTTGAACAATTGTGCCAGCAACTCGGTCTGAAAAATCTCGTACAAAAGGCCCAGATCAGCCACAGTTTCACCCATTTTACCTGGCAGCTTGAAGCCATGGTTTTTGCAGTCGATGCAGATCAGCAGGAACATCTGGCGATTGAGTTACAAGGCTTCTGGATGAACCCGGAAACTGCAGTCAATGCAGGTATTCCAACCGCCATGAAAAAATTGATTTCTACCGTAAATTTATGACATAGTCTGGGACAAGAAGAATCATATTGGCCTCATTTAAGGATAAATATTTTGCGCCATTCTCTTGCGTTTGTCGGGCTTTCTTTGGTGATGTTATTTCTGGTGGCGTGTAGTAGCGCACCGAAACATCCTTCTGCGGTTCAGCTTAATCCGGCACTGGTCAAAAAACTGAATCATATGCGTATGCCCTCTTCTCTGCCGATTCCGGTAGATCGGGTTCAGGCTCGTGAATTGAAAGATACTTGGGGAGCTTCGCGTAGTAGTGGCCGTTTGCATGAGGGCATTGATATTCTGGCTTCACGTGGAACCAAGGTTCGTAGTGCGACGCCTGGTCTGATCGCGGATTTACGGAATAACAATTTGGGTGGTAAAGTAGTCTGGATTCTGGGTCCAGGTGGTGCCTGGCATTATTATGCACATCTGGATGGTCATAAGCGTGGCCTGAAAGTTGGTGACTATGTCAAAAAGGGCGATGTCATTGGTTATGTCGGTAATACTGGCAATGCCCGGCATACTGCGCCACATCTGCATTATGGTCTCTATTTAAATGGTAAGGGCCGTGGTGTTGTTAACCCTTATCCATATTTACGTTAATTTTAGGAAGTTTACATGTCAGAAGCGTTGATCAACCGTCTGGTCGAATTTGCTGAATCAGGCAATCAACAGAAAATCGTGCTCAATGGCCAGACCTATCAGGGCTGGATCATGGAAATTACCGAAGAGGCGCTTCTGATCAGTACTGGTTATGCCGATAAAAGTGGTAAGGATATGTGGATCCAGTTCAGTGATCTGCAGCAGGCAGAACTCTCCTACTGGGACAATCAGCAAGATCAGTGGACGACATTTAAATTATAAGATAATCAAAAAAGGAGCATCCCTTGACGATCCAACGCTGTGGCTGGTGCTCTGATGATTCTCTGTATACTGCTTACCATGATCAGGAATGGGGACAGGCGCTGCATGATGAAAAACGCCTATTTGAAATGCTGTGTCTGGAAGGGCAGCAAGCCGGTTTAGCCTGGATTACTGTACTCAGAAAACGTGAATCTTATCGCAAACATTTCTTTCAATATTCTATTGAAACGATTGCTTCTTTTACAGATGAGCAACTCACCGCAAAACTGCAAGATGCTAGTCTAATCCGGCATATCGGTAAACTGACTGCGATTCGTGATAATGCCCGGGCCTGGCAACAGCTTAAATCTCAAGAAATTGATGTGGTCACATGGTTGTGGTCCTTTGCCCAGCGGCCCCGATTGAATAATGATGTGGCAGATTATCGTCAGGCTCCGGCACAAACCATTGAAAGCCAGAACATGTCCAAAGCCTTAAAAAAAGCAGGCTTTAAGTTTGTCGGTCCTACGATCTGTTATGCCTTTATGCAGGCAGTTGGCATGGTCGATGACCATGAAAATCACTGTCACTTTAAAACAATATCCTCCCATTCAAATAAGAGCTGAATCTATGTCCACTAATACTATTCAAGCCTATGCCGCAATGTCTGCCGGTGCTGCTCTGGAACCTTATCAATTTGATGCAGGTGAACTTCAGCCGCATCAGGTCGAAGTGAAAGTTGAATACTGCGGCCTATGCCATTCTGATATTTCAGTACTCAATAATGACTGGGGATCTTCAGTATATCCTGTGGTGGCCGGACATGAAGTCATTGGAACCATTACACAACTGGGTTCTGAAGCCAAAGGTCTAAAAGTAGGTCAACGTGTCGGTATTGGCTGGACTGCGGAAAGCTGCCAACATTGCGATCCTTGTATTTCAGGCCAGCAAGTGCTGTGTACCGGTGGTCAGGTTGCAACCATCGTCGGTCATGCAGGCGGTTTTGCAGATAAAGTCCGTGCTGGCTGGCAATGGGCAATTCCCTTACCCGAAGATCTGGACCCAGAAAGTGCTGGCCCCCTGCTCTGTGGCGGGATTACTGTATTTGACCCGATTCTAAAACATCAGATTCAGGCCATTCACCACGTTGGTGTCATTGGTATTGGCGGTTTGGGACATATGGCGATCAAGCTGTTGAAAGCGTGGGGTTGTGAAATTACCGCCTTCACTTCAAATCTGGATAAAACCGATGAGCTGAAAGCCATGGGTGCAGACCATGTAGTGAATAGTCGTGACCCAGCAGCGCTTAAACCGCTTCGTGGTAAATTTGACCTATTAATGAGTACTGTGAATGTCACACTAGACTGGCAGGCTTATTTATCAACTTTAGCGCCAAATGGCACTGTACATATGCTGGGCTTACCACTGGAACCTATGCAAATTTCTGCAGGTTCACTGATTGGCGGTGCTAAATCAGTGACTGGCTCGCCGACAGGTTCACCAGCAGCTTTACGTCAATTATTAAAATTTGCGGCACGTAAAAATATTGCGCCACAAATTGAGTTATTCCCAATGTCGGAAATTAATGCTGCGATTGAACGTCTGCACTCAGGCAAAGCCCGTTACCGGATCGTACTGAAAGCCGATTTCTAATTTGTACCAATCATCAGTAAATCTAGATCTGCCCTAGCCTCATGTTAGGGCAGATTTTTTTATGGCTGTATTTATAAATAATTGGTTTATAAATATTTAGCCAGCTTCTGAGCTAGAAATTCAATAAATAGATGTACCCGTTTAGGCAGATGCTCCTGACAGTAATAGACTGCATGAATTTTTTGATAATGTAGCTCAATCTGATCTTCAAATAACGCCTGTAAACGACCCGCCTGCAAATCGTCCTCGACCAGAAAGCGTGACAGACAGGTAATACCTACCCCGTATAAAGCTAATTGACGGACAGTTTCCCCATTGGGTGCTCGAATCTTTGGCTTTACAGTGATAGGTTCGCCATCCAGCCGAATCGGCCAGGTGTTCAAATGTGTAGGCTGACTAAATCCCAGCAAAGTGTGCTCCGATAAATCTGCCACTGATTGCGGTCTGCCTTTCTGCTGTAAATATTCAGGACTGGCCACAATATACAAACGGCTGCGGCATAATAATCTGGCATGCAGGCTGGAATCATGCAGTTCTCCAAAGCGGATCGCGACATCGGTTTTATGTTCCAGCAGATCAATCACCTGATCATGATTATTTAGTTCAATTTCGATGTGGGGATAACGCTGCATAAATTCCTGAATTAGCGGCACGATTACATGCAGTACAAAAGGTGTCGCTGAATCGACCCGAATCAATCCTGAAGTATCACTATCTGATTTCAGTAAGGCATCTTCAGCTTCTGCCAGATCATTGAGAATTTTGCGCGCCTTTTCTAGAAATAGCTGGCCTTCTTGAGTCAGTTTCAGCTTACGTGTGGTTCTTTCTAAAAGAGTAACATTTAACTTATTTTCCAGACGTTGCAATGCCCGACTGACACCCGAAGTGGTTTGTCCCAAACGCTCTGCCGCCATGACAATAGAACCACTATCCACAATAGTGACAAAAGCCTGTAATTCTTCAATCGTCGATTTCATTTGTCACTCTTTTATTGATTTTCGGTCAATAATATTTTGCAAATTCAGCTATTTTTTCGCAACAATAAAAAGCACAAAATACTCAACATCGAAAATACTTAAAGATTAAAGCTATGAATATTGTTCCTCAATTTGGTGTCGGTACCTTTCGCCTGTCTGGACAGACCGTCATTGATTCAGTCAAAACAGCCCTGGAAGTCGGTTATCGCGCCGTAGATACGGCACAGATTTATGCCAATGAAGCGGAAGTGGGTCAGGCTATTGCAGAAAGTCAAGTTAATCGTAACGAGCTATTCATTACCACCAAAATCTGGACAGATCATTACGCACCAGACAAATTAATTCCAAGCCTCAAAGAAAGCCTGCATAAACTACGTACCGATGCAGTCAATCTAACGCTCATTCACTGGCCTGCTCCTCGCTTAGGCGTTCAAATTCCTGAGCTGATGCAGACTTTATTAGAAGCCAAACAGCAAGGTCTGACTGAGCATATCGGTGTGTCCAATTTCAATATTGAGCTGACCCAACAAGCCATTGATAGTATTGGTCTGGAGCATATCGCAACCAACCAGATTGAACTGAGTCCTTATTTGCAAAATCAGCCTCTGGTCAGTTTCCTACAATCTCAGAAGATTGATGTCACCTCTTATATGACACTAGCTTATGGCAAAGTGCTGAATGATCCCATCCTGCAAGGAATTGCTGCCCAGCATCAGGCTTCGACAGCACAAATTGCATTGGCTTGGGCCTTACAAAAAGGCTTTGCGGTGATTCCTTCTTCAACCAAACGTGAACATCTGCTTGCCAATCTGGCAGCGCAGGAGATACAACTGTCTCAAGAAGAAATGGCTTTGATCAGCACCTTGGAGCGCAATGGCCGCGAGGTTGATCCGGACCAGCTTGCGCCTATCTGGGATTAAACAGAAACCATGAAAGTTAATTTTCCTTTGCTTGCACTGGCGGTTGGCGCCTTTGCAATTGGTACCACTGAATTCTCTCCTATGGGTTTTCTGCCAGAAATCGCCCGCGATCTGGAAATTTCGATTCCTCGTGCCGGGATGCTGATCAGTGCCTATGCCTTAGGGGTGATGTTGGGTGCACCACTAATGACCCTCTGGTTAAGCCGTTATTCCAAACGTAAGTCTCTCATTTTACTGATGGCGATTTTTACGATTGGTAATATTCTGGCGACATTAGCGCCTAATTATCTGGGGCTGATGGGGGCACGCATCATTACCAGCCTGAACCATGGTGCTTTCTTTGGGATTGGTTCAGTTGTCGCTGCCAGTGTCGTTCCGAAAGATAAACAGGCCAGCGCCGTAGCCATGATGTTTATGGGCCTCACCATTGCCAATATTGGCGGGGTGCCACTAGCAACCTGGATAGGACAACATATCGGCTGGCGTATGGCTTTTCTGGGTATTTCCCTGCTTGGTTTGCTAACCATGTTCTCCTTATGGAAAGCCTTGCCTGAAGGCCAAAGCAGCCAGAAACCAGATGTAAGGCAAGAACTACAAGTATTGACCCGCCTGCCCGTTGTTTTAGCTTTATTGACCACTGTGATGAGTGCGGGGGCCATGTTTGCCCTATACACTTATATTGCGCCAAGTCTGCAAAGCTTTACTCAAGCCTCACCGGCATTAATTACCCTAATGCTTGTGCTGATTGGAGTAGGTTTCTCGATTGGTAATCATCTGGGTGGCAAGTTTGCAGATCTATCCCTAGATAAAACCCTGATTGGCTTTTTAATCTTGCTCATGCTGATGATGTTGCTCTTCCCGATTCTGGCAAGCACGGCTCTTGGCGCAGGTCTGACATTAATCATCTGGGGTGCTGCTGCCTTTGCCGTAGTTCCACCTTTACAGATGCGAGTCATGTCCGTGGCTTATGATGCGCCTGGACTGGCTTCTTCGGTAAATATTGGTGCTTTCAATCTTGGGAATGCTTTGGGTGCGATTGCGGGTGCCAGTGTGCTAAATCTGGGACTTAGCTATAGTGCGGTTTCATTTGCCGGTGCTGGGCTCAGTGCTGTTGCTTTGCTTCTGGTTTTAATTCAAATGAAACTGGTTCCACAGCAAGAGACTCCTGCGCAGCAATGCTCTTAAAATTTCCTTCATCAAAAAGTCCGCCTGATGCGGACTTTTTTATTGGCTATTTAGCGTAAAGCTTCAGGTAACACAGGCGTTGTCACAGGTTTAGCCAGTTCGGTTTTCATCTTTTGCAGCATCTGATAAGGCTGCTGCTGCACAAACATATTCACAAAGGTTAAAGGAATCGAACCTTCAGGATTGGCATAACCATAAGTCGATACCTTGACCTTGTTATTGGCCAGTTTCTGGAAGGTCCAGTCTCCCTGATAATCAGTCAAACGTACATAATTCGGATTTAGGGCATAACCGGTCTGAATCGCTTTATTCTTGATCGTAATCTGTCCATTGGCATCCTTAATCATTTTACCCTGCACAATCAGATCACGGTCTTTTAAAGGGAATGGAAAATCCAGCACCATATACAAGGTGAAATCGCCTTTTTTATCATCACGCGACAGCACCTTGATACTGCCCATATAAGGCACCCATTTCACCGCATGATCAACATCCAGAATCAGAGAAACGGCATTCTCAATCGGGACATTGTAGGTAGTTTCGGCTTTATAGAGAAAAACGGGATTACGCTCATCCTGATAGGTCCAGACTTTAATATTATTTTTATTAATGCTGAGCTTGGCATTCTGCACAGAGGTCGACTGTGCTGTAGCGGCAAAGGCTACAGCACACGCCATTAATATTAATTTCTTCATTCCATTGTCATCTTATTTTAGTTTTAAGTTATTTTTATATAGGATTTTGACGAAAATTTATACTTGAATATCGTTAAAACCAAGTACATCCTTCATGTCATATTTACGTGCATCACGACCAACGACCCAAGCTGCTGCACGTACGGCACCCGCTGCAAAGTTCATACGGTTGGTTGCTTTATGCGTAATTTCAACACGCTCGCCTTCGCCAATAAACATTGCAGTATGTTCACCGACAATATCACCGCCACGAATGGTCTGAAAACCAATGCTTTTACGTTCACGAGGACCCGTATGCCCTTCACGATGATATACCGCATCTTTTTTCAGATCACGACCCAGTGCTCCAGCAATCGCTTCACCCATCATAAGAGCTGTACCTGATGGCGCATCTACCTTATGACGGTGATGTGCTTCGATCACTTCAATATCGACCGTATCACCAAAGACTTTAGAGGCAAGTTCTAGCAGTTTGATCGAAACGTTCACACCAACCGAATAGTTCGCTGCATAGACCACTGGAGTTTCTTTTGCAGATTCATCCAGATAAGCTTTTTGTTCGTCATTCATACCAGTCGTACCAATCACGATCGCAACGCCATTTTCACGGCAGATTTTAAGATGATTCACCGTCGCAGCAGGCGCAGTAAAGTCGATCACTACGTCACAGTCTTTAACTACTTCTTCAAGATGGCCGACAACCTTTACACCCAGGCTCCCTACACCAGCCAGTTCACCGGCATCTGCGCCAATCAATGAGCTTTCAGGGCGCTCAACAGCTGCTGCCAATTGGTAACCGGCTTCTTTCACCGCCTGAATAAGGATGCGTCCCATACGGCCGCCTGCACCTAAAATCCCAATGCGTGGTGTCGCTGACATAACATAGTCCTGATGTTGATTCGAAATTGCTCTTACTATAGCAAAACTCGCTCATAACACTAAGATTGATCGCATAAAAATCAATGAAAAGAATTAAAGAGGGTCATGAGGGATTTTGATATGCAGTCCATATCAACAATAGTTTATGGACGAGTAAAAAGAAAAATAATTCCATTAGAGGAATAATGATTAAATAGTTAGTCAGAGATAAACTCATTTAAAGAAAAATTCTAGTTAATAAGAATTAGATTTTAATTTTAAATAATTGAATTTAATAAGATAAAAAATATTTTTCCATGGTACGTATGATCTTGATTTTTCATATTCAGATCATTTGCATTTAAGGAAAATATATTGAAACTCCAGTTTGACTGCCTCAGCAATATAAGTATTACTGATATTATTGAATTAAATACCCATTATCGCGTACTGAGGCATATGCCTTTAGCGCATGGCATTATTTTAGATGAAGCGCGATGGATTGTTTGAGTAAATGAAAGTATAAATCCATACTTTTTTAAATTTAGGAATGTTTAAGGATCAAGCATCAAGTAGTTGACCAACTTCCAAGCTGGTATATCCACGTTCTTTAAAGATCAAAATAATCGCTTTTTTATAATCTTCACAAATAGATGTTTTATATTTAGTGATGAGTTGAATCTCGGAATTCAGCTCCAGGTCATTTTTTAAGGTCAAAACTTCGGTAGAGATCTTATTAAAAATCTTTAAATTAAACATATAGGCACCTGTTATCAGTTGTAGCGGCCCGACTACAACAAATACCTGCCTTAGCTCAGCTAGACACCCTTGGTCGCAAGGATTACAAATTAGAAAAAGTTCTGCAAGTTTTGAGGAATTGATAGATTAAATAACCTTCTAAATCATTCCTATTTAGCAAGATTGTCGGCCTAAAAATTAATTTTATATATCAATTTCTTAATAATCTCATGTTTGCTAAAAATTTAATAGGAACCAGTTTTTGTAACAATTCTTTTAATATTTCAGATTATTCATAATATTTTATTAGTCAAATGAATAGAGAGATCATTAATTCAGGATCTTCATATCCTGATGATGAAGTCTTAAAAGACAAAGTATTTTTCTCTGTCTGGCTAAGGTAAGAACCAGACTCTTTGTACGCTTTGGCTCACATCAATCTCGGCCTTTTGCTGCTATTCAGAATACTGGAAGTTTCCTATGATGAATTCATCAGGAACAGGAAGTTCCAAACAAGAATAACAATAGATCAGCAGAAGGACAGTAAGGTACGACAGGAGTTATACCGAGCGAACCCATACGAAAAACCCCGGCAGGATGCTGGGGTTTTTCTTTTAGTATTTAAATTAAATTTCATCCTTTAAATGTGCAAATATGTGACATACATCACATTAACAAATCCATTTTCTTATATATTTTGCCACTTGCTCAATTTTATGAGATTAATGATTAATCTTATATTTCAGTTATTTAAATAACATCAAACTACATTAGTAAACATAAGTACACACAAAAAAACATCAATATATACATTTTATGTCAACATTTTTGCCAAGTGTACTGAGTAGTACACTATTTTTAATACAAGGAAATTTATATGAAATTAGTTCAATTAACTTTTGCCGGGGTAGCGTTAATTGCTGCATCACAAACTTTTGCTGCTGAAGAAGTAGCACAAACAGCTCCTGCTGCAACTGAAACAGCTGCATCTGAAGTTCAAGCTGCTGAAGCACCTGCAAGCGAAGCTCCAGCATCAGAAGCTCAAGCAACTGAAGCTCAATAATATGACAGGATTTATATTTCTCTGCGTGAGGGGTATAAATCCTTCTTAAAAAGCCAATATCATTAAAAGAATAATTTTCTCATTATTTTTATCTAATAATTAACTTATACATCTTTTCCGAATTTAAGCTATAAAAAAGGACGCCTGAGCGCACTGCTGTCCCATAGTTTGCTTTAAATAAAAAAACCTGAGTCCTAACAGTTAAAATATGAGTGCAAACAAACACTTTAACGACCAGGATTCAGGTTTTGTCACATCAGAATACCGTATTTCATGAG